>JAEELJ010000073.1 GCA_016288855.1 Acholeplasmatales bacterium | reverse complement strand
TGATATTAAATCAGGTATGGAATTTGATGGTATCGTTAGAAGAATTCAATCTTTTGGTGCATTCGTTGATTTAGGTGTTAAGCACGATGGCTTAATTCATATATCTAGAATGAGTAGGGAAAAGGTATATGATCCAAATGATATTTTAAAGGTTGGAGATATGGTTCATGTTTATGTTATTGGTGTGGATTATGACACTTATAAGCTTGAATTAAGCCTATTACCACTTAATACTGATTCTTTAGTTGACTAATAAAATGTAAATAAAAAAATTGCTAGTAAATATGTAATGTGTTTACTAGCATTTTTATTTTTTAAACTTTTATATAAAAAATGTTTGACAAACTTGATACCTCGTGATATGATGTATAGCGTAAAGTGAGGTATGAAATGGATGCACAGTTAAAAAGAGGGGTATTGGATGTATGTGTATTAGCTGCGATTAAGAAAGAAGATTCTTATGGCTATAAAATAATAAAGGATGTTAGCCCAGTTTTAAAGCTTTCTGAATCCACATTATATACCATATTAAAAAGATTAGAAGAACAAAACATGCTTGAGGTTAAATCAACTATGTTTGAGGGGAGAGTAAGAAAATATTATCATATTACAGAAAGAGGTATTACAAGAATTAATGATTTTAAAGATGAATGGAAGGAAATAATGGCTATTTACACATTTATCGATAAGGAGTAGGGAAAATGAAGAAGGATGAATTTTTAAGTGAATTAAAAAGTAGATTAAATGGTCTTCCTAAGGAAGATATTGATGAAAGAGTTTCTTTTTTTGAAGAAGCTATTGATGATAGAATGGCAGATGGATTATCTGAAGAAGAGGCTATTAATGATTTAGGTGGAATTGATGAGGTAGTAAAGCAAATTGCATCTGAAACTAAAATGTCTAGTCTCGTTAAGGAAAGAATTAAACCAAAGAAGGTTTCACCATTAATAATAGTATTACTAGTATTAGGATTCCCATTATGGTTCCCTTTATTAGTAACAGCTTTTGCGTTAGTATTAGTTGCACTAGTATTAATATTTGTATTAGTAATAGTAACTTATTCAATTGAAATTGCATTATTAAGTGGTGGATGTGTATCTGTTGCAGCATCATTTGCAGCACTTGGTGATGGTAATTTTAATATAGGATATATTGGTATATCATTATTATCATTTGGTTTAGCATTAATGTTCTTATTTGTATGTTATTTTTCTACACTTGCAACATTTAAACTTTATAAAAATATTATCTTAGGAATTAAGAGAAGCTTAATTGGAGGTAAGAAAAATGCGTAAGGTTTTAAAGGTATTCTTATTATTAGGTATTATTTTTATTGTAATTGGTGGAGTTTTATTTGGTATAGGTATCGCAACAAATGGATTTTTAGATAATTCAGAAATAGTAACTACTAATTATGATGTAGAAGGTACATATTCAAATATTAAAATTAATTTAATATCATCAAATATTGAATTTAAGAAATCAACTGATGGTACTACATCAGTTTTATGTGAAGAAAAAGAAAAAATTAAGCATGAAGTTAAGGCAGAAGAAGATATCCTATCAATTGATGAATATGATTTATATAAATGGTATGAGAAAATATTTCGTTTTAATTTTAAAACCTTGAAGGTAATAGTTAATCTACCTGAGGATATATATAATGATATTGAAATAAAAAATGTATCAGGAGATATTAAAATAGATAATTATAAATTTAATTCATTAAATATAAATTTAACATCAGGTAAGGTTTTACTTACTAATGTTGATGTAGTAAATAAAATAGATATTAAAACTACATCAGGAGATATTAATTTAAAAACAGTAAATACTAATGATATTAGTATTAAAGTAACATCAGGAGATGTCATCTTAAATAGTGTTATTGCAACAAATTCAATTATAATTAATGGTACATCAGGAGATGTTACATTATCTAAATCAGATTCTTTAAGAATTGAAATTAATTTAACATCAGGAGATGTTAGAGGAAATATCTTAACTGGAAAGAATTTTGATGTATCTACAGTTTCAGGACATAAGAATTATTCAGCCGCTATAGGAGATAATGGTACATTTATTATTCATATAACATCAGGTAGTGTTGATATTACATTATCTATATAAAATAATTAGAGAAAGAACTTTTGGTTCTTTCTTTTTTTTGTGCATAAAAAAAACGATAATGATTGCTCATTATCGTAATTTTTAAGATATTATCAAATTCAGGGGGATGAATGATAGCTACTCAAATTCAGGGGGATGACTAATTTGTTTCATCCCCCTGTTTTTGTGAAGCATAAAAAAAGGACCTCGTGTTATCATTATATTGTTTGGATATCATCATAAAGGAGGTCCCATGTATAATGATAACACAGAGCTATTAAAATTTGTACACTTTCATAATTTAGACGTTGATAAAAACAAAACTTCTTTCTTTCATAATCTTGATAATGACGAATTAATTATCGATCTATATCTTAATAGACGAATTATAGAATGTCCTTATTGTAATTCTACTAAAACTGTTATAAAAGAAACTAGAATCAAGAAAATTAACCACTGTATAATACCAGACAAATTAATCACAATAAATTTTCATCAAAAGAAATTTACATGTAAGGAATGTAATCATAATTTTTTAGAATCAAACCCAATAGGTGAAGGTATATCTAATATAGCTATTGTAGAAATAATTAATTCCCTAAGAAACCCTAGAAAGACATTTTCTGATGTAGCAAAAGAAAGATTTACTTCTTTCTCAAACGTGCTTAATCAATTTGATAAGCATGTAAAATTATCTAGGCACCCATTAAGTAAGGTAATTTGTTTTGATGAAATATACGCTAAGAAATTAACTAAAACAAAATATTCTTTTTGTATTTATAATCCTTTTAAAAATCAGTTAATAGATTTACTTGATGCCAGGAGAAAAAATGTCTTAGAAGAGTATTTTATGAGTATTCCACTAAAAGAAAGGCTTGAAGTTACACACGTAAACATTGATATGTGGCAAACATATTTAGATATTGTGGAAGATTATTTA
>JAEELJ010000011.1 GCA_016288855.1 Acholeplasmatales bacterium | reverse complement strand
TCATTTGTCTAAATGCTTCTCTTGCTTCATCCTCTAAAGAAGCATTTGTCTAAATGCTTCTCTTGCTTCATCCTCTAAAGATTTATCCTTTTCAGCTTCCTCATGGAACTTAACATATAGCTTAGTTAATTCAGAAATAGGGTCATTCATAATAACTTCCTTATTACCCCACTTCTTATAAGCAACAATCATCTTACCAAATTGAGTACCCCAATCTCCTAAATAATTGATTGCAAAAGTATTATATCCACACTTCTTTAAAATTAACTTAATAGAATTACCGATCATTGTAGATCTTAAATGACCAATAGAGAAGCTCTTAGCAATATTAGGTGAAGAATAATCTAATGTAACATTCTTACCAACACCCATATTTGAATTACCATAGTTGCTACCATCATTTAAGCACTTTAATATAATCTTTTCAGATAATAATTCCTTATCTACAAATAAATTAATATAAGCACCTACAGACTTAACATCCTTAATAGGTAAATCTGCATTCTTAATTATATTTAATGCTTCCTCTACAATTTGAGGCATAGGCTTTCTTAATACCTTAACAACAGTAAACATAGGAACAGAAATATCACCTAATTTTGGATCCTTTGGTGTTTCAACAACAATACTTACTTCAAATCCATTGTTCTTATAATATTCTTCTAATAAATTCTTTATTTCAATTTTAATTTGCTCAATCATAGTACCCTCCTATTAAAAGATAAGGCTGAGAAGAAAATCTCAGCCATCAAATTAATTTTCGCTTTTAGCTTTTTCATTCATTTCAAAGCTGAATGCTTTTTGAATATAAATACTCCAAGTATATTCAGTAGAATCCTTACCAACCTGAGTATTGAAAATTAATGAATTATTCTTATATACAAATAATGCAGGGAATACAGTTAAATCAATTTCAGTTGCATCTCCGTCTTTACCTGTATTTAAAATATCTTCATACTTATCACAAGTTTGCTTAAATGAAATTGTATCAGTTTCACTATCAGCTTCTGCTTCCTCATAGAATGTTGCATATAATAAATATACATTTTCAATTTCATATTCAACAGCTAATGAATTAATCTTATATAAATATTCTAGATATGTTGCATTAGTTAATGAACCATAGAAGAAATATGTATAACCATCAGTATTTGCAATACTTCTTGCCTTATTAAATAATGCCTCATCAGAACCACTAACTTCCTTTAGATGAACATCTGTACCTAAAGTTGAATAAGATGTACTATTTTCAGTATTATAAGCTGTAATAGCGTCATTCCACTTAGTAAGATTCTTTTTATCTTGAGATGGAATTGCAAGGATAATTGTAACTGTTAACAATATTGCTAAAGATGCTAACAAAATTATCAATTCCTTTGTCCATTTAAATTTTACCTTTTTTCTATTTCTTTTTGATGCCATAAAACATTACTCCTTAAATCTAAAAAGAATAAATTCATACTGCATTATTATAACAAATTTACTTTGTAAATACAATAGATTATTTTCTTTCATATTTTTAATTGCCATTCACTATAATTTATATATCGGAAACAATTTTTTGTAATCTCAGTAGAATATTGGTCAAATTTCTTTTTTTATTATGATATCTAACGATAAACATCTTGTTTAATTTTCTATTTAGTTATATAATAAGTTAAAGGAATTTATCTATTTAACTTAAGTTTTGAGGTGATTTAAATGAAAGCATTAATTTGCGCAAGTGAAGGTGCTCCTTTTGCTAAGACCGGTGGACTAGCTGATGTTATCGGTGCTTTACCAAAGGCGCTAAAAGAAAATGGATGCGACGCTAGAGTAATAATGCCATTTTACAAGAGGATTAAGGACCAAAATACTTCTTACTATTTAGGCTATGCCTATGTAAGATTAGGTCAAAGAATGGAATATGTTGGTATATTCCATGAGGAAAGAGACGGAATAGACTTCTATTTTGTTGACAATGATAAGTATTTCTATAGAGAAGGTCTATATGGATACAATGATGATGGAGAAAGATTTGCATTCTTTAATTTTGCAGTGCTTGAAGCATTAAAGGTTATTGGCTTCTTCCCAGATATCATTCATTGCAATGACTGGCAAACAGGCTTATTACCATACATTCTAAAATGTAATTATTGGCAATATCCAGAATACAATAGAATAAAGACAGTATTTAGTATTCATAACATTCAATATCAAGGAATATTCCCTCTTGAAATGATGCCTATATTATATATCCCATATTCTTCTTCACTTGAATTTGATGGATGCATCAATTTCATGAAGACAGCAATTATTGAATCTGATTCAATCACTACTGTATCACCAACATATAGAGATGAAACATTAACAGATTACTATGGATATAAATTAAATAGTGTATTAGGAATGAGATATTTTAACTATATGGGTATCATTAATGGTATCGATATTGATAAATATAATCCTCAAACTGATAAGAACATTTATAAGAATTATAATATTAAAACATTTAAGAGCGGTAAGGCAGCTAATAAGAAGGCTTTACTTGAGGACTTTGGACTTGATTCAAGTGAAGATGTTCCTGTATTTGGTCTAGTATCTAGATTAGTAGATCAAAAGGGTATTGATTTATTAATGCCTATTATTGATGATATCATTTATAACAGTAATGCTAAATTTATCCTAATGGGTTCAGGAGATGCAGTTTATGAAAACTTCTTCCGTTCATTAGAGGGTAGATACCCAGATAGATTTAAATCATATATTGGATATTCAGATTCTGTAGCACAAAAGATTTATGCAGGAT
>JAEELJ010000072.1 GCA_016288855.1 Acholeplasmatales bacterium | reverse complement strand
CTCCTACTAATCAATTATTTATTATTATTGATAATGATAAATATGAGAAGCTAAAGGAATATGCAGAAGTAACATATTGGGGAATTTATGATGATAATAATACAATTATTAGATTTGTAACATCATGGGCTACTAAAGATGATGATTGTTATAAATTATTAAATATTTTAAAGGAATTATAAGATGCATTAAGTGCATCTTATTTTTTTCTTGAGAATTGTTATCATTAATATTGACAAATATTAATAGATAATTTATAATATTATTGAGAATGGTTCTCAATTAGGAGTTTTTATATGCAACGACGAAATACTAATCAAAGGCAAGAAGTAGTTGAAGCACTAGAAATACTAGGTCATTCAACATCTGAAGAATTAATAGAATATTTAAATAAAAATGATGCTAAAGTATCTTTAGCAACAATATATAGAAATCTTAATACATTAATTGAAGATGGTAAAGTAAGAAAAGTCAAAATTGGTGACTTAGATGTATATGAAACTGTTAAAAAAAGACATTTTCATTTTAGATGTAAGAAGTGTGGCGCAATAATAGATATTGATCCACAAAGTATAGTAGTTGACCAAAGCTCAATTAAGCAATTCAATGGTTCAATAGTTCAAGACTATGATATGATTTTTTATGGTATCTGTAGTAAGTGTGAGCTTGAGATAAATAAATATTAAAAAGGAAGGTAATTAGTTATGAAAAAATTTGTATGTAAAGTATGTGGATATGTTTATGAAGGAGATTCCCTACCTGAGGACTTCAAGTGCCCTGTTTGTAAGGCTCCTAGTTCTAAGTTTGAGGAATTAACTGAAGTATCATTTGCATGTGAACATATTGTAGGTATTGCGAAAGATGCTCCTGAAGATATAAAGGCTGACCTAAGAAGTAATTTCGAGGGTGAATGTAGTGAAGTAGGTATGTATTTAGCAATGTCTCGTCAAGCATTCCGTGAAGGTTATCCTGAAATTGGTATGTATTATGAAAAAGCAGCATTTGAAGAAGCAGAGCATGCTGCAAAATTTGCTGAATTATTAGGAGAAGTTTTATCTTCATCTACTGAAGAAAATCTTAAGGTTAGAGTATTAGCTGAAGCTGGTGCAACATCTGGAAAGCTTGATCTTGCAACTAGAGCTAAAAAGCTAAATCTTGATGCAATTCATGATACAGTTCATGAAATGGCTAAGGATGAAGCAAGACATGGAAAAGCATTTGAGGCTTTATTAAAAAGATATTTTTCTACTAAAAAGTAGTTAAAGCACAAAATTTCAAAAATATTGAGTGAGGTTGAATAAAATACCTCACTTTTTTTAATTCATTCACACATTATTCACACATTTTATATTTATAATAAATGTGTATTTAAGGAGTAATTCTCATGAATAAATTTGGTTTAATTTCAATCGCAATTACATCAGCAGTATCAGCAGTATCATTATGTAGTTGTGATGATTCTAAAGTAATAATAATATCTGAAGATTGTTCAAATGGTGGTGAATGTAGTGATGTAACTACAACTTCATTTGATATGAATCTAGCTAATATTGAAATAGATAATTAGTACTTACCATTATTTATTATAATATGTTTTATTAATGCTTCCTATGAAGCATTTTTTTCTTATATATTGATTTATATTTTCTTGAAAAAAAGCTATTATTTTAATATAATAGAGTAGATTATTTTATGAGGTGATTTTATGACAAATAAGGATTTAGCAGATTTAATATTCCCTAATATTACATTAACTATAGAAGACCTAGAAAAAAAGTACCCTAAAAGAGACTTAAAGGAAGGTGCAATGGTAACAAGATTTGCACCATCACCTACAGGATTCTTACATACTGGTTCTTTATTCACATCTTTAGTTTCCTATCGTTTTGCTAAGCAAAGTGGTGGTGTTTTCTATATAAGACTAGAAGATACAGATACTAAAAGAGAAATTGAAGGTTCAGGAGCTGAGCTTGTTAAACAGTTAAATGTATTTGGTGTAACACCAGATGAAGGTTATATTTCTGATACAGAAGAAAAGGGAAGTTATGGCCCTTATAAGCAGTCAAATCGTGCTTTAATTTATAATACAGTAATTAAGCACTTAATTGAGATAGGACGTGCATATCCTTGTTTTGCTACACCAGAGGAGTTAGTTAAACTAAGAGAAGAACAAACAGCAAGAAAAGAAATCCCAGGATATTATGGAAAATATGCTATTTATAGAGATTATCCAATAGATGAAGCATATGCTAGAATTAAAAATGGAGATTCATATATTATTCGTTTTAAGTCTATGGGTGATCATAATAATAAGGTATCATTCCATGATGAAATAAGAGGAGACTTAGAATTAACTGAAAATGATCAGGATATAGTTATTTTAAAGGGAGATGGCCTTCCTACATATCATTTTGCACATTTATGTGATGATCATTTTATGCATACAACTGTAGTTACAAGAGGAGAGGAATGGTTACCATCATTACCTATTCATCTAGAATTATTTGATACATTAGGATTTGAAAGACCTCGTTATGCTCACTTCCCTGTTATTATGAAGGTTGATAATGGAGTAAGAAGAAAACTATCTAAGAGAAAAGATAATGAAGCAGCAGTAGAATTCTTCTTAAAGAGTGGTTATCCAAAATACGGATTCATTGAATATTTATTAACAATTGCTAATTCAAATTATGAACAGTGGAGAGATGAAAACAAGGATAAGTCATATAATGATTTCATGTTATCTTTCGATAAGATGTCTTTAGATGGTGCATTATTCGACTTAGAAAAGGTTGAATCTATTTCAAAGGATAGAATGGCTTATCGTAAGGCATCAGTTTTAGCAGATGAAGTATTAGAATGGGCAAATCAATATGAACCTGAATTTGCAGCAAAAATAAGCGCAAATAAGGAATTCTTTACAAGCATTTTAAATATTGAAAGAGAAAAGGAAAATCCTCGTAAGGATTATGCTAAGTACTCAGATATTTATCCAATTATTTCTTTCATGTATAATGATGTATATGATTCATTAGATAAAACAAATCCAGATTTATCAGTTAAGGTTGGTAAGAAGGATCAAAAGAATGTTCCAGCAAATGTTGTTGTTGAATTCTTAAATAAGTATTTAGAATCATATAATGTTGATGTTACTGAAGAAGAATGGTTCGAAAATATGAAGAAGATTGCAGAAGGTATGAAATTTACATCAGATCGTAAGGAATATAAAGACAATCCAGATTCATATTATGGCCAAGTTGGTGATGCTGCAGGATTTATAAGAATTGCTCTTGCAGGTCGTAAAAATACACCAAATATTTATTTCGTACAGAAGATTTTAGGTAAAGATGAAGTTGCAAGAAGAATTAATGAAACAATTGCAATCTTATCTAAGTAATTTTATCTTGTAAAAAAATTAAAATATGTTATTATTATATATGCGTGACAAAAACGCATATATAATAAATGGCCCATTGGTGAAATGGTTAACACAGCGCCCTCTCAAGGCGTCATTTATGGGTTCGAACCCCGTATGGGTCACCATTTGATTCGAATGCGAACACTTTATTAAGTTGTTCGCTTTTTTTGTTTATTGAGTCAGTATTATTACAAATGATAATTATATGTCTATCCTCAGTAATAATTACTTGCTTTAAAATAGAATTAAATAATACTT
>JAEELJ010000071.1 GCA_016288855.1 Acholeplasmatales bacterium | reverse complement strand
TTAGTATCTTATTTATTATTATCAAATTCTTCAATTCTTGTACCAACATATTTAGTAGCTGGTCTAACAATCTTTGAAGAATAAAGAATTGTTTCTATATCATGAGAAACCCATCCAATTATTCTTGCTGCAGCAAAAATTGGAATGAATAAATCTCTAGGAATATTAAGCATTTCATATACTAAACCCGAATAGAAATCTACATTTGCGCAAACTTCTCTTCCTTTTTCAGTCTTAAATACTTCAATTGCTATACGTTCAAATCTAGAATAGAAATCAAATTTCTTCTTAGTTTCTTCTTTAGCATTAGCAAGCTTTTCTGCTTCTTGCTTTAATACTTCACATCTTGGGTCAGATAAAGTGTAGATTGCATGTCCTATACCATATACTAAACCTGACTTATCACATATTTCTTTATTTAATATCTTTCTTACAGCATCTTTAATTTCACTATCTGTTGCATCAAGACCAATTAGCTTAATAACCTCTTCCATTTGATCTAATACAGCTTGATTAGCTCCACCATGCTTTGGTCCTTTTAAAGAAGCCATTGATGCAGAAATCATAGAATAAATATCAGTTGCAGTTGTTGCAACAACAGTTCCAACGAATGCACTATTATTTCCTCCGCCATGGTCAGCATGTACCATTAAGCATCTATCTAATGTTTTTGCTTCAAGCTCTGTAAAATTACCATCATTTCTTGCTAAATATAATAAATTTTCAGCAAATGAATATTCCTTCTTAGGGAAATGAATATGTAGTGAATCATGATCTAGATAATGAGTTTTTGCTTGCAAAGAATATGCAACTATAGCTGGCATTGCAGCCATAATTTTAATTCCTTTTTTAATTAACTCATAAGGTTCAATATTATCTGGGTCTTCATCAAAAGAATATAAAGATAATATTGATCTTGTTATATGATTCATTAATGACTTAGATGGGTTCTTTAAAATAATATTTTCTAAGAATCCTTCAGGTAAGTCATATTGACTAGATATTAATTTCTTAAATTCTATTTCCTCTTCCTTTAAAGGATAATGACCAAATAATAATAAGAATGCTGTGTTTTCATATCCAAAATCATCACCTGATAGCATAGATACATCTCTAATATCTATGCCACGGTAATAAAGATTTCCGCGCTTTGGCTGTTTAACAGAATTATCATCAACAGTATAACCTGATACCTCTGCAACCTTAGTTAAACCAACTAAAACTCCAGTACCATTATTGTTTCTTAGCCCTCTTTTAACTTTATATGTATCATACAAAGATTGATCAATTGATTGTTCATCAATTAATCTTTTATATTCTTCTTCTAAAAAGCTCATTAAATCACCCAATTCTATTTTGATTTAAATTTTAGAATGTATTTAAAAGTCCGCCTACTTCGATTAAATGATAATCATCGTCTGTTAAATCATTCATCTTTTCTAACTCTTCTCCAGTAGTTAAATTCTTAACTCTAATAACGTTTCTATCGTATGAAACTTCAATTTCATCTAATAATGAAGCCTTAAGGCCTAATTCAATTGGAAGAATACCAAAGTTAATTAAATTCTTCTTATGAATTCTTGCAAATGATGGTGCAATAACAGCCTTAATACCTAAATAACGAGGTGCGATTGCTGCATGCTCACGGCTTGAGCCTTGTCCATAGTTTTGTCCTGCAACAATAACTCCACCATTATATTTCTTACATCTTGAAGCGAAATCAGCATCAATATTAGAGAATACGAATTCACTAATCTTTTCAATATTTGAACGATAAGGTAAAACCTTTGCTCCAGCAGGCATAATATGGTCTGTTGTAATATTATCTTCACAAGAAATCATTACCTGTGACTTGAAATTATGACCAATTGGGGCAAACTTAGGTAATGGCTTAATATTTGGTCCCATAACTACTTCTTGTGTAAATGTTGGCTTATATAATAATGAATCACACTTTGGATAATCAACATCAAGTGAGAAGCAAGGATCATTTTCCATTCCAAGTGGAGATGCAATATAACCCTTAACAGCTGAAATTGCAGCAACTTCAGGTGATACTAAATAAACCTTAGCTGAATTTGTACCACTTCTACCATAGAAGTTACGGTTAAATGTACGTAATGATACTGCATCAGTTGCAGGTGATTGACCCATACCAATACATGGACCACATGCTGATTCTAAAATTCTAGCACCAGCTTCAAGTAGAATTGCTAAAATACCATCTCTTGTAATCATTTGTAATACCTGCTGTGAACCAGGTGCAATACCTAATGATACATTTGGATGAATCTTCTTACCCTTTAGGATAGATGCAACCTTAATAAAATCATAATAGCTTGAATTTGTACATGAACCAATTAATACCTGATCAACCTTAATATTAGTTAATTCCCTAATTGGTTTAGCTGCATCTGGAGAGTTAGGGCATGATGCCATTGGCTCTAATTCAGCTAAATCAATTGTATAATTTTCATCATATGTACATCCTTCATCAGCTTGTAAAGGCTTATAATCTTCAGGTCTCTTTTGGATTTCTAAGAAATGCTTTGTAACTTCATCAGATGGGAATACAGATGAAGTTGCACCAAGTTCAGCACCCATGTTTGCAATAGTTGCTCTTTCAGGTACTGATAATGTCTTTACACCATCACCATAATATTCAATAACCTTATTGACACCACCCTTAACAGTCATAATGCCAAGTAAATGTATAATAATATCCTTCGCAGAAACTCCTGGTCTTAATGCATTGATAAGCTTAACACCAACAACCTTTGGCTTAACAATAGTGAAAGGCTTACCTGCCATTGCGCATGCAACATCAAGTCCACCAGCACCAATTGCAATTGCACCAACACCACTTGATGTAGGTGTATGTGAATCAGAACCTAAGATTGTTCTTCCTGGTACAGCAAATCTTTCTAGGTTTACTTGATGGCAAATACCATTACCAGCCTTAGAGAATACAATACCATACTTATCAGCAACAGTTTGTAAGAACTTATGGTCATCTGCATTCATGAATCCATTTTGTAATGTGTTATGGTCAACATAAGAAACTGATAGGTCAGTTCTTACCTTATCAAGACCAAAGCTAATAAATTCAAGATATGCCATTGTACCAGTCGCATCCTGTGTTAAAGTTTGATCAATTCTAATACTCATTGTATTTCCTTCTAAATCTTCAGAAACCTTATGAGCATTTAAGATTTTATAAGTTAGAGTTTCTTTCATTTTTTCTTCCTCCGGATATTCTAATTTTTTTAAATGTTCAATCAAAATTATATCATATAATAAATTAATTTCAAACTATCTTATAATATTTTATACGTTTTCACTTTATCGAAAGAAAACATAGGTTTTTTGACATTTTTTAGAATTTTAATTTGTTCGTGATATATTAAAAAATATAATGTATAATTATTATATAAGTGAGGGAATTATGAACGAATTAAATTCAATTTTTAGTAAATATGACACTATTATTTGTCTTGATACAGAAACAACAGGACTTAGTCCTAAAACTTGTCAAATAATAGATTTAGGTGTTATTGTCATGAAAAATATTAATGGTATTATTACTAAGGTAGATGAGATAAATTCTTTAATTAAATTATTACCAGGTAATACATTGCCAAAAGAAATTGAGGAATTAACTCATATAACCTTATCTATGCTAAATGAGAAAGGCGAAACATATGATGAGGTTAAAGAAAAATTTAAGAAGATCTTAGAAAATGATGATAAAAAAATCATTGCAACATATAACGCTGAATTTGATTTATCATTCCTAAGATATTTCTTAAGAGGATGTAAATTCCAAAACCTAGATTTCTTAGATATATTAACTATATATAAGGATAGAGCACCATACCCAACAAAGCTTTTAAACGCTGTATCACATTATAATCTTGATGGAAAGGTTATTAATTCACATCGTGCAATGGATGATACGCTTGCTTGCTTTGAAGTATTAAAAGAAATGTCTAAAGAAAAAGATGATATAGATAAGTATATTAATCTATTTGGATATAATGCTAAATTTGGATATCCTAAAGAACAAATAAAAGGTGTTACATATAAACCACAAGGTTTCTTAAATGATTATGATAAAACACCATTATATTTAAAATAACAATCAATATAAATCATTTTTTAATATACATTATAAATTCAAAAAGACAGATTCATTTTCTGATCTGTCTTTTTTAGTTTCTTTTAAATCTTTAGTTTTCTAAAAATAATAAATTAAATTCAAATAATTTCTTTAAAAATCATAATATTTATTACTAAACATAAATTAGTGTAAAAATCACATTATGCATTATCTGTTTTTTATAAGACTATTTCAACAAGTGATGATCAACATCATTTATATTTATATAAATATTTAAAATCCAATTTCGTTAATAATTTGTATGATTTAAATGATATGTAGCAATTTATTTTCTCATTATCATAATCGATTGTAATATCACTATCAACAAATAATATATCGGTAACCATTGCCAAACTATATATATATAGAAATATCGAAATTAAACCATTTTTTGCTGGATATAATTTTACTTTTTCTAAACGTATTGTGTTTCCATATTTATCTTCAATCTCAAAATAATCTTCATCAAGAATAATATATTGATATTTTAATCCTTTAGATATTCTATTACCAATATAAAAAGTAATTAATGCAATAAATAGATAAATAATTAATAAAGATATTGAAACTAAATAAAACTTTGAAAGAATAAGTAAAATAATTGAAACAATTGGAATCGGAATAAAAATATACAGCCAAGAAATCATAAATTTTAATCTATATCTTGAGTGAATATCTATTCTAATCATTTTGTAATCTCCTTAAGAAATAATTAATAAGTTTGAAAGGAAACTCTATAATTTTTTTTAGAGAAAATCCTTTCAAATAATTTAAAGATTTATAAATGATAGCATCAAATCTATTTTTCATTATAAAATCACTTGTATATCCTAATCCAAAATAACTTGTTAACGCACCTGTGAAAAATGACATTTCCCCACTAAAAGCTCCAATAAATGATTCATATATCAAATTATAAACGTTAAAGTTTTCTTTTGAATCAATAGTTACTCTTGTAGTATATCCAACAGCACTAGTAATAGCTGCTACTCCTACTGCATATACTAGTGCAGAACTTATAGTAACTGATGAATGAACTACAACTAATCCATATCCATAGATCAAAGCAGAACCAGCACCAACTCCTAAAACATTGGCAATTCCAAGACCAGCACCTGATATTGCTCCACCTAATATAGCACCGACATAACTTGTCCAATCCCTATTAAACCAAATGTTATCTTCTTTATAATCATTATATGCCACATAATTGCGAAATTCATTTACAATGGCAGACCAACAAACAGATAAATCAGCATAGCAAAGCCATTTATTTGGTTGACTTATTTCATTTTATTATCGTTTGACTAAAGAGTAACACTCTCAACATGAGCAAACAACTCGCGTTTTTTTCTTAAAAATAAGTTAACTACTTTTTTTGATAATGTCAATATACATTTAAATATAGTTCACCATGTCTTGGATCCCAAACATTAATGTTGCAACCTGCTTTTTTGTCTTTATAAAACAATTCAGTTATTATCATCATTTTTATATTATGAACCAGTTCAACTTCATTTTTATCAGCATTCAAGCTATATAAACCATTTTTTTATAAACAATTATTTCATCATCATTCACAGAAATAAAGTTAATATATGTGTCATGAAAACCTTAAGATAAACATTATTTAAATTATCATACATTTTACTTCCATCCTATCCATGGCTTTAATGCATCAATTATATCATTCAATAATTTTTTTACTGCTTTTCGGGCACCTGAAGGAAGTTCAGGTTCTCCTTTCAAAGGCTTACCATCTATTCCTACTCTAATACCATGTGAACCTCTATGAATATCATCTCCATAGACATGAACATGTGGTGGTTGATGATCATTTTAAATATTTTAATGAAGAGAGACCATCATATTCTTTATAATATTTAACGCCTAAGCAATTTAAATAAATTTATCCCCCTAAATCAATAAAAGTATCTACTTTCTACTGACTAGTGCATTTCCCTAATTTTTTCAATTTTTTTGAATCTAATAATAACTGCTCCAAAAGAATAGGAATCATTTTCTTTTGTCAAAATATAATCATAGAGTATATCTGATGGCAAATCTTGATTAAAAGTTAACTCAGTAAAATCACATACTTCAGCATCTTGATCCGAAATTATTAAAATAAATTCATTTATTTTGTTGTTAAGCAAGTGTAAATAAATATCATCAAATATTGCGAATTTTTTTTTGAATTTGTTTTTTCCATTTTTTGACTTCAAATGCAAAATATCACAAACATTACAAAAATTAGAATTAAGTTGTAAAAAATCATCAGAAACTGAAAAATAAAACCTTAAATTAAATCGCCTAATTAATTCCTCATCATAGCCCAAAAAATTAAAAATAATGCCTTTCTTTTTTAATAGACTTAACTTAACTAAAGAATTAGACAATTTATGCATTTTTTTATAACTTATATTATCAACTATTGAAAACAATACAATATTACTCATAAGAAATATGATAGTACCTCCTCAATATAACGCCAAACACCATTTACTAATTTCCATGTGAATTTATGAATATGAGGAAGTGCATACCTCTTTTCTGATTTTATGTAATGCGGCTTACCTGTTGTATCAACTCTATATGATAAATTACCATTTTCATCATATTCGCCAAATGAGCCACCATCTTTAATCTTAGTGTTTGGAGCTCCATGTTTAGGAATTATAGCCATTATTCCCAATCCAGCTAAACCAACGCCTGCTAATATTTGAGTTCCTGAAACTGTTAATGTCACACTTCCAGTTATACCAATTGACAAAGCACCGCCAGCATTAATAAAGCCAAAAGTCGGAATGGTTGCAGTAAAACTCATTCCAGTTATACCACCTATAGCAGCTCCTGATATTGCACCAATTGCTCCTCCAAGTATAGTTGCGCCTAAATAATCATACCATTTTATACTTCCGTTAAAAACATAACCATCATCCTTATAATCCATATATGCTACTGTGCCAAAAGCTAATGTAGCACCTACTACAGCACCAACAATCAATGCTGTAAGACTAATAAAGAATGTCCCCTCGGGATCAATATTCATAATAGGATTATTATTACAATAAGTAAATAAATTTAAGCCACCTAATACTTGATATTCTAAATAAGATATATCATCCATTGATATAAATCTCATTGTATCTGGATCATAATATCTACTATTAAGATAATATAATCCAGTTTCTTTATCATAATAATATGATCTATATCTTATTGGATTTATATTTGCTATATCATTGATATTTTTAGTAATATAGCACTTACCATATGCATCATATACATATTCACTAACTATATTATAATTATCATCTATTATTTTTACAACATCATTGAATATATTCTTAATATAGTAATAATTAATATTATTTAATGTAAATCCTATAATTCCATTAACACCATAATTATATATTATTACATTTTCATCACTAGATATAGCTTCTTCTCCATTTGAGATACTTCTACCTAAAGTAATACTACTATTATATAGAGTATGTATTTCTTTTAATAGCTTTGTACCATCTCTTACATATTCAATTTCTTCATTCTCTAATATTTTCTTTATTCTTAATCCATTGTAATCATATAAATAATTATTATTACCATATTGTATTAATTTATTATTATCCCATAATAATGTATTACCTTTATAATTAATTGGTCTTAATGAACTATCATATGAGATTTCATTATTATCATATGATATTAATTTATTATCATTGTCATAATTATAATCTATATATTCACTATTTAATAATAAATCATCATTAGTATAATCATGTATACCTTTTGAAATAATATTATTTCTATCATCAAATGAATATGTATAAGTATGATTTAATTCACTAGAATCAAACCTAATTAATCTATTTAAGCCATCATAATAATATCTATCTAGATTATGATCTATTACTGACTTTATAATATTACCACAGTTATCATAATAGAATTTATTATATATAACCTTATTATTTATATCTTGTTTTATTAATTTTATTAAGTTAGTACTTCTATTATTAACATTTAAATATTCATATGATTCATTAATTATATTATTATTTTTGCTTATTATTCTTTTTAATGAATCATATTTTAATTCTTCATTAAAGCCGTTATGCGATAACATAGTTATATTTTTATCTTCATTGTATCTATAATTATATATATCATTATCATAAGATACTGAAGTTATATTTCCATATATATCATTTGAATATTTCTTTATATAATTATTATTTGTTATTTCAGATAATGTATTATCAATATATAAATAAGATTCTATTGTATTATTATCTTTATCTTTTATTGATATTAGATTATCATCCAAATCATAATTATAGTTCAATAATATTTCACTAACTTCATTATTTATCTTTTTAATATAAAGTAACTTATCATATAAATCAGTTACCTTTAGATAACCTTTATTATTACTATATTTAGATAAATAATATTTCTTACCTAAGTATTCATTATAACTAAATTCCATATATAGATTATCATTAATATAAAGTGATTTCTCTAGTCCCCATTCATCATATTCATATCTATAATTTATATTATCATTTACATATGACATATTATCATTATTTCCATATATAGAATTAGATAATAAATCAGATTTAATATATGAATTTGATACTGTTTTTATAAATCCATTAGGACTTTCTTCAAATATTTCATTTAATGTTTCTTTATATTTATTATTAAATCCTAAAATATTAGAATCTGATATTAAATTCCCATCATTATCATATTGATAATCTTTTACTATTATATTAGATGAATTAGTATCATTATATGTAATATTCTTTATTATATTTCCTTTATCATCATATTCATTTAATACTATATTTAATTTAGAATCAGATATCTTAGTAATATTAGATTTACTATCATATGAATAATTCTTAATATATTTTTCTTCTTTTAAATCAATTAATTCATCATTTAAATTATATTTTTCATACCTTGTAATTGTTTCTTCTTTTTCTTTTAATTCATTAATATTATATGAATACTTATTAGAAATTGATTTAATTACATATCCAGTCTTTATTGAATTATTTAACAAAGGATATGTAACATCACTTAAATATAATTCTTTTATTTGTTTTGAATCATTATATTCTATATATTGATAACTACATTCTGATAATACTAAATTATGTATCATACATATTCCATTATTATTTGTATAATCAACATAAATATTAATATCTAATGGACGGATTACACTACCATTTATATCCTCTTTTAAAGTTATTGGGATTGAAGCTAGATTTTTCCCTTCTATATTAGGGTTAAAAGATACTCCATATGTAATATCTAGATCTTGATATGATATAACAACCCTCATTTCATATTTGATATTACTTTCATTATATATATGACTACAATATGAAGTAGTTCTATATTCATTTATATTTGGTAATGAATTAGCTTCTAATATTGCATATAATGTATAATCTGTTTTTATTACCTCAGGTAATTCTACATTATATGTCTTTATACCACTAAATTCTTGGCTTTCTATATTGAATATAGTTTTATCCTTTTTACTTGTATTAAATTTAAAATTACAATGATTCGAATCATATTCATATCCTAAAATATTTTCTATTTCATTATTTTTATATTCTATTTCAGTTAATAATGAATTAGTATTATCAAATATATATCCATATTCAGAATATATATATTCATCATTTATAAATATATATTTAGTTTTATCAATTATTGTAACCTCATTATCTAAATATAAATATTCATGTAAGTCTTTTATATTATTTTCTTTACTTATTTTATATATTTTATCTAATAAATTATTATCATATTCAAATTTATATCCTAATTTATTTGTATCAATAATTTTATATAATAAATCAGTTAAATATTCTAATTTAACTATATTATTATCTTTTACAATAGTTGATACCTTATCGTCAATATAATTAATTGATATTTCTTCTCCTATATCATTGATTAGCTTAATTAATTTATTGTTATCATTATATATTAATTCTAATTTATTATTATCTTGATCAACTAGAGATATTATTTTAGTATCATCATAATTAATTAATAATTGATGGTTATAATTATCAAATATAATACATAATTTATTATATTCATTAAATCCATATATTAATGTTTTTTCTTCATTTACTAAATAGATAACTGGTATTTGCTTTTTTAAAATAGATAATTGTTCTTGTTTTTGCAATAAAATTTTATTGTAATATTCTATTTGTAAATTAAATCTTCTTACACATAATTCATAGTAATCTTTAACTAATTTATTGTATTTTGTCTCATAAATAGTTTTTTTGTCATTTAAATCTATGTTTGCGGTATTTATTTCTTGTGCTTTATTATTAATCTGTTTTTGATATGTCCAACTAATTTGTTCTATTAAATTAGAATAGCTTTGTATTTGATTTGTTAATGCTTCAGCTTCATACGTAAATAATTGCTCATAATATTTAGCTTTTCTATAACTAGGTGTTAAATTTTCAAATGGCGTAACATTTGCAGTATTATTATAATAATTTGTTACAGGATGTCTATCATAATAGAATCCTTTCAAATTATTTATTTCCATATTGCGTCCATTTTCAGATGTATATAAGAATTGATTTATACTAGAGTTTGTACATAAATCATCTATATTAGATGGATCCTCAATTATTCCATATGCTTGCCCTAACTCTTTTTTTGTATGGCTATAATATGAATCTTTATAAAAATAATAGCTTTCATAATTATCTTTTAAGGCTTCATTCATATTGACTTGAATTTGAGATAATTCTCTTGTCAATCTTTCATATGTTTTCTTTGCTTCTTCATAGTTATTATAAACTTGATCATTTAGTTTTAAACATTCATTCCTTTGATATAATAAATCTTCTATCGTTGAATTAATATTAAATATCTCTTGTTCTAATGAGGTAATATTTTCATTTTTAAAATTATAATTATCGCTATTTATAAAATCATTATAATCCCCATATAATGATAATCCAGATTCACTTTTATAATATGTTTTTATAATGTGTCCTTCATATTTCATTACACCATCAATATCAATTACAACATCACTTTTAGTTACATATGTTCTTTCATTTAAAGAGTTTTTATAATAATATAAAATATCTAATTGTTCAATGCTTTGATCTGGATATGTAATTTCATATGTATCTATATCTTTTTTAGAAATATTAATATCTAGATTACTACATATACTTCCATCATTTGATATTATTAAATCTATATTAGTATTTATTTTGCTTTTTATATGTTTGATACCATTATAAACTAAATATAGTTTTTTATCATTTAATCTATAATTTATGGCACCATCATTAATTAAATAGTTAATTGTTTTATATTTCATATTCTATTCTCCAATCAACTATTTATATATGTAATATATGCCTCTAAAATACACATTTGAAATAAAACTACCACTCTCTGTTACTTTTCTTATTTCAATATAATCATCATCTTCTTCATCCACCTGATAATGTTGATTTATTTCATAGTATGAATTTGTAGATGATTTATAAAATATTCCAAGATTATCTATATTAGTGCCATCAAATGTAATACTCATTATTATATTTGATGAAGATGTATCAGAAAAATGAACTGTATATTCCTTATTAACCTCATTTAGAGCATAGTATAATTTATTACTTACTTGGTTTGATAAAAGTATTTTTAAATCATATTGATATATTTTTTCATTTATTAATTCTTCTATCGTTTTATTTCCAATAATTATACTTCCACTACTTCTTACTTCAAACAATGTATTATTCTGTTTTTTAATTTTTACAGCTTGATTATTCATTTCTACATTAAATACTGAATTAGATATAGCTATACTATTAGTACCTAATGTAATATTTGAATTAGTATTTTTTAATTCAACATTTTCACTTATTTTTAGTTTTTCTTGATTATTAATTTTAGCACTTATATTTCCGTCTTGAAAATCAATAAAAGTAGCATCATTTATATTATCGCTTTCCTCATATCTTAAAGGGATTGCGCCGACCTTCGTATTAGTTGAAAATAACTTAATGCCACTGTTTATATTAAAATATTTTAATTCATTATTACATGCGTATGTTATACCTGTCTTAGGAAGTAAATTTGATACTGATAATGATGAAATCTCTAAAGGAGAATATCCATCTATTGCACAATAAAGCTTACCATTTTTTACATAGAGAATTGCTTTATTTGGGTTTGGTGTTATATCAGTATTTGACATTGAAAATTCAATTTTATTATCATCTTTATAATTGATATTTGCTAATACTGAATCAGTAATTACAGTTCCATTACTAATAACATTTTCAGGAACATCTGTAATATGTACATCTAATGTTGTATTATCTGACTTAATAATTCTTTTTAAAGTAGTATCTGTTAATTTTTTTGTTTCTATCATTTTTATTTCTCCTCTTTTATTTTTATTTTTTTATTGAAAGTAAACAATTTTATTTTAACATCTTTTTTTATATTTTTAAAGTAAACCAAAGTTATTATATTTTGCATCTACAAATAAAAATCCCCTGCAAAGTAGATAGAATATCTCTAACTACATTGCAGGGAAATATTTTTTATTCATTTTAGAATTTAATTAAAGCGTATAATTTCTTACCACGTCTTAATACAATATATTTACCTTCTATTGCAACATCCTTATTTAATGTGAAATGATCATCAGATACCTTTTCTCCGTTAACTAATACTGCGTTTGACTTAACGAAATTTCTAGCTTCACTATTAGACTTTGCAAGACCAGTCTTTGTTAAGGCAGTTAAGATTCCCATTTCTTCTCCATCAATTGTAGGAAGTCCATTGAATCCCATTTCAATTTCTTTTGCAGTTAGATTCTTAACATCACCTGAGAATAGTGCATCACTAATCTTTACTGCTTCGTTATAAGCATCTTCTCCATGAATGAACTTAATTACTTCATGAGCTAAAGCCTTATGAGCTTCTCTTAATTCAGGATGTTCTTGATTCTTCTTTTCTAATTCTTCTATTTCTTCTTTAGATAAGAAAGTTAAGAACTTTAAGTAATCAATTACCTTTTCATCCTCTGAATTAATAAAGAATTGATACATTTCATATGGAGATGTCTTATTAGCATCTAGCCATATAGCTTTACCATTTGTCTTACCAAATTTAGTACCATCGCTCTTAGTTAGAAGTGGCATTGTAAATCCATATACCTCTTCTCCAGTTTTCTTTCTTGTAAGCTCAATACCAGCAGTAATATTACCCCACTGATCTTGACCTGCAACCTGCATATCTACTCCATTATGTTCATGTAGATATAAGAAATCTGTTGCTTGCATAATCATATATGAGAATTCAGTATAAGTAATACCCTCACCAGAATTAATTCTTCTTGCGATTATATCCTTTTGTAGCATGTAGTTAACATTGAAATATTTACCATAATCACGTAAGAAATCAATGAAATTAATCTTTGATAACCAATCATAGTTATTAACTACTTCAACACCAAACATCTTTTCTAACTGTGCTTTTAAGCAATTATAGTTATGCTCAACAGTTTCATATGTAATCATAGGACGTTCAGCATTTGGCTTTGGATCACCAATTAAGCCTGTTCCACCACCTACTAATATAACAGGGAAATGTCCTGCATCCTTTAGACGCTTACAAATTAGGAATGATGAAAAGTGACCAATATGTAATGAATCACCAGTTGGGTCTGTACCAATATAAAACTTCATTCCACCCTTGTTAATTTTCTCTCTTATTGATGGATCAGATACATCCTTAACTAATCCTCTCCACTCTAATTCCTCAAAAATACCCATAATAAATAATATCTCCTTTTTTTTCTTTAGTATTTCTAAAAATAAAAGACGCCCTTAACATAAGGACGTCATTAAACGCGGTACCACCTTAATTCAGGATTTCTCCTGCACTTTAGTAATATGTCTTCAAAAGTTGTAATTCAAATAATATATTAGATAAGCTTTCACCAACCGCTTATTCTCTAAAACATAATAAATTATTCTACTAAGTCTTTATCACTAGACTATAAAATTATTATGCAGATTCTCTTTCAACAACTGAGTATGGTAAGAAAACCTTTGTTTCAGTAACTTCATCATTATTCATAATCTTAGTTAGAAGTCTCATTGAAACAGCTCCTATATCATAACCCGGAGTATCTATACATGTCAAGTTAGGTCTTGATAAAACTGCATATTTAATATTTTGTAAACCGATTACAGAAATATCCTCAGGCACTCTAAAGCCTTGCTTAATTGCAATATTCATAAATGAAATAGCAATTGAATCACGTACACCTATTAACGCATCAATATGACGATTCTTAACAAATTCTGTGAAGTGTAATGAATTAATAGAAACATCTCCTGATGTACGGAATACTAATGGTTCTAATCCAGCTTCCTTCATAGCCTTCTCATAACCTAATACCTTCTTAAAATTAGAAGTATATTTATGAACTGTAGATGCAAGATAAATATCCTTCTTGCCTTTTTCTAAAAGCTTCTTTGTAATATCATATGTAGCTTTTTCATAATCAATAGCTACTAAAGGAACATCCTTAAATTGATCATATACTGCATTACATAATACAACAGGAATACCAGCATCCTGAATTCTTGTAATTGCAGTATTCATCTGATTTGAATCTAATTCGTCATTCATAAAAATAATACCATCTACCTGTTCTGAAACAACTGTAGACATAACATCCTTAATATCTTCATCATCAGACATAGAAAAAATCTTTAATGCATAATTATATTTCTTAGCAATATCAATAACACCACCAAGAATTGCTGCAGTAGCTGCACGAGATACATCTGCCATCATAATACCAACAGTTGTAGTCTTTCTTGAAGCTAATCCTCTTGCAATTGCATTTGGACGATAACCTA
Organism: Acholeplasmatales bacterium; assembly: GCA_016288855.1. GTDB lineage: Bacteria > Bacillota_I > Bacilli_A > Acholeplasmatales > Anaeroplasmataceae > Anaeroplasma. Next base: position 8,810 of record JAEELJ010000071.1, on the reverse strand, counting down.
ATTCTTTTATTACCCTTAATACTCTTTCACGAGTTTCAGGATTAACTTTATCTGGATTATTCATTACACGGCTTACTGTCGCAAGTGAAACTTTTGCGGCGCCAGCTACATCATAGATTGTTACATTTGCCATAGTTCCATCCTCCTAAAAAATATCGTTTTAATTCTAAAATATTATAACATATGAAAACATTATTTTCAATAAAATTAAGATTAAAATTGAAATCGCTTTATATGATTATGTCCAAAAATAAAGTGCCACCATATGATGGCACTAATTCTTTTTCTACTTTTTAACGTAAATAAATCCAAAGCAATTTGGTCCCCAGTGGCTTGCAATAGAAGGGATTAAATTATCTTCTACTGTCATCTTAGCTTTTACTTCATCACTACATTGATTAATAATATCAACTAAGTGTTCATCATTATAAGAATATGATGGAACAATTGGATAATTTAGGTCAGCATCAGTATTTAATAATTCTAATAAATATCTCTTTGCCTTCTTTAGACCAATCTTTTTTGCAATACTCTTAATTTTACCATCTTCAATATTTAAGATTGGCTTAATTGATAATATTGAACCTGCGATATATTCAATCTTAGATAATCTTCCACCCTTGTGAAGATATTCTAATGTTTCAGGTACAGCTGCAACCTTTAATCTAGGAATGAAATCTAAGGCAAGCTTAACTATCTCATCAATAGTCTTATCATCACGATTCTTATTTATAACCTCTGATATTAAAATTCTTAACATACCTACACATCCAAGTGAATCAATAATTCTTACATGTGGATTTTCATCAAATAACATATGTAATGCATTATTTTCACCTGATAAGAATGATGATATTGTAAGTACAATTACATCATCTCCATTATCAGTAAATCCTTCAACTAAATCTTCTGCCTCAACTAAATTAGGTAGTGATGTCTTAGGGAAATCTGATGCTTTTAAGAATTCCTTCCAATATGAATCAATATCTATAGTATTATCTGTATATTCTTTTCCGCTTAATAATATCTTTAATGGAATGATTCCATCAATTCTATAATCATTAAGCTCATTATTTTTAATTGAACATGAAGTATCAACAACTAATCTTATCATAAGATTATCTCCTTTTTTAATAAGTCTTTTTCCATACCGCAATAAAAATCACTGAATTTGCATAACTATCAAGCTCACTCCAGCTATCTGTAATATCCTTTTCTTCATCATAAGTATAAGGGAATGAAACCTTAGCTTTAGTAGAATCTCCATAAACATAGAAATAATCTATTTCATATTTATGGCTTCCATATATTTGATATGTTATAAGACCAGTATAAGGATAGTTTATCTTACCACTTTCAGGTAAATCTATTACGATATTTTCTACCTCAAGTGGAAGAGTTTGATTTGTTTCTTGATCTAAATAATATTCTTTTGTGTAAAATACTGCTTTATCATATTGAGTTCCAGAGCTTACACAAGAAAATAATGTTCCAACCTGAAGTGTTATTAAAGACATTGCAAAAAAACCTTTTATCATAATAACCATCCTTTCGAATATCTATATTACCATAATTTTATGTAACTTTAAAGAAAAAATGTCCAATAACACAATTTTTGTTAATTGAACATTATTATACATATTCTATTTTTTTAACAAATCCATAATAACTTCTCTTGCAATTATTAAGCCCATTGCTGATGGAACAAACGCATTAGAGCCAGGAGTTACCTTCTTTGTTACCTCATCAACTATTCTATCCTCTAAAGGAATATTGATAGGTACTTCCTCACTATAAACAACCTTTAGCTTCTTTATATTTCTTTTTTTAAGTTCTGTTCTCATTACTCTCGCTAAAGGGTCTACTTTAGTTTTATAAATATCTGAAACCTTAAGCATAGTAGGATCAAGCTTATTACCAGCACCCATTGCTGAAATAACCTTAACATTATTTCTTTTAGCTTCTTCTATTATTGTTATTTTAGCTGTGACTGTATCAACACAGTCAACAACATAATCATATAAAGAAAAATCAAATTCATCCTTATTTTGAGGCAAATAAAAGCAAACTCTTTTATCTACATTACATGAAGGATTAATATCCTTTATTCTTTCTTCCATAACTTCACATTTATATCTATCAATAGTACTGTTTAAAGCAATAATTTGTCTATTGATATTAGTTATAGAAACAGTATCCTTATCAACAATAGTTAAATTACCTATACCAGATCTTGCAAGTGCTTCTATAACAAATCCACCAACACCACCAACACCAAAAACTATTACTTTAGCATTTTTTAGTTTTTCCATACCATTATCACCAAATAATAGCTTTGTTCTTAAAAATTGATTCTGCATAAAATCCTCACCTTTTAATTCTAATAAGAATATGTTTTATATAAAACATCAATATCTCCATAGCATTTAATAATATTACCATCTACATTAAATGTAATTTCATTATCATTACAGTTGATAACATAAACATTAGAAATATTATCTAATATAATATCATCATTATATGTATTAAAAATAAATACATTAGATATATCTAAATCCATTTCTGGTCTATAACCATTTGCGATAAGTTCTAAATGAGCATTCATTATTAAATACATATTTAATTTATTATTTTTAATTTCTATTTTTACTACTTTATTTTCATCTAAATTATAACTATTATAAAAAAACTTAATGCTCATATTATCACTCCCAATTCACATATTATTATAATATAAAAAGAAAAAAAAGAGGAGATAAAATCTCCTCATCGAAATGCTATCTATATCTATTAGCTAGTTCCTACTTAAATCTCTTTCTAGCTTCTTGACGCTTTTGCTTGCGTACATCGCTAGGCTTTAAATAGTACTGACGCTTTTTCGCCTCTTGAAGGTTACCAGATCTAGATACATCACGCTTGAATCTACGTAGTGCGTCTTCAATTGTCTCTTTTTCGCGTACAACTACTTTTGGCATATGTCTAAGCCTCCTTCTTGGGACGAATTCCGGTAGTAATTATATCAAAATCATATTTTATTGTAAAGCACTAATTTACATTTTTTTGTAAAAAATTATTAAAAAGCGACTTTTCTCATAAAAAGCCGCATTTTTTCTATTCATTTTTATTATCTATATCATTTAAAGAATTATTATCATTTGAATTATTAAGTGGATCAACTGCAGGAACAGGATTTATAAATTCCTTAGGCTCTCCTTCATTAGGTAGCTTTTGATCAAATTTAGGGTTTGGATCATTAGCATTTTCTACATTTTCTTTTTCTTCCTCATATTTATTCATTATTTTCTTTTTTAAGAATATCATTTGTATTAATGCTAATACGTTCATAGCAACAACACCTAATTCAGAAAAAGAAAATAATCCATCTACCACACTATTCTCTTCAAAGAAATCTAATTCACCATTTGCAGTTAATACAATTGTTAATAAGATAAATATTGTTAGGAATCCTAACGCAACACTTGAACCAATAACAATTAATTTAAAATTCTTTTGATCAAGTAATGATAATGTAAATATCATAATTGTTGCAATTATAACTAAAGGCATTCCAAGGTATCTATTTGAATAATGAATTAAATATCCTACTATTGCTGAAATTCCTATAACTAAAAGACAAATAGAGATTCCTAAAATATAATTTTTAATCTTATCATTTGTATATGAAAGTGATGCCTTTCCAAATGAAAATGCAGTTATACCAGTACCTGCTAACGCAGCTGCTAATAAAAATCCTAAAAAGCTTAACTCTTTTGAAAAATAAGCATTTAGTCCATTAACTATATATTTATCTATCCATGTTTCTTCTGTTGTTATAACCTCTTCAGCAAATGTAATATTAGTTGAAACTACTAATGCAATTACTAAAAGAATTATAAAAACTCCCAATTTCTTTTTCATACATTCTTCCTCCCTATGTTATGAATGTTAAGTTTACTTTACATAAAGTTTAGCATACAAAAAAATAAAAGTCAAGGGAGTGATTGCTCACTCCCGTTTAATCTATAAATGATGTTATCTCACCAATAAGCTTTATGCCTTCTACTTTTGTAATATGTACATTAGCATATTTACCTATTAATGATTCATCACCTAAAACAACTACTTCAATAAAATTTGAAGAATGTCCTACTATTCTTCCTTTACTATCCTTTTGTTCAAATATCACATCTAATGTTTTATCAATGAAATTAGAATTATATCTTCTTTCAAGCTTATATGATAAATCCATCATTTCCTTTGTTCTAACCTTCTTAATTTGAGGGTCTAGATCAGGGAAATCTGCAGCTCTTGTGCCTTGACGCTTACTAAATGGGAAAACATGTAGATGTGTCATACCAATAGATTCAATAAATTCCATTGATTTCTTATGGTCTTCATCTGTTTCTGTAGGGAAGCCTACAATAACATCACTAGATATTGCCATATTAGGTCTAACTTCTCTTATTAAATCAATTTTTTCCTTAAATTCTTTAGTATTATAGAATCTCTTCATCATATTTAAAACATTATCACTACCTGATTGAATAGGTAGGTGCATATGGTCAGCAATAACATTAGATGATTTTAATACATCTAAGAATTCACTAGTTATTTGAGTTATTTCAATTGATGAAATTCTAAGTCTTTTTATTTTAGGAATTTCATTTATAATTCTTTTACATAATTTTGCAAAATTAGTATCAGTTTCTTTATCATAATATTTACCAGTATCAATACCTGATAAAACAACTTCCTTATAACCCTTTTCTGCAACAGCCTTAATTTCTTCAATAACAGAATCTGCCTTCTTACTTCTAACAGGGCCTCTTGCGAAAGGAATAACACAATATGTACAGAAGTTTTGGCAACCATCCTCAATTTTAACAAACGCTCTAGTATGGTCAAACATTGTTACACCTAAAGGTTCATATTCCTTTTCTCTTAATATATCTAATAAATTAACATAGCGATATCTACCATTTTTAAGCATTTCATCAATCTTTTTAACCGCTTCATGCTTATTATTGTTTCCAAGTAAAATATCTACTCCTTCAATGGTTTTAGCTTCAGGATTAGATTGTGAGTAGCACCCCATAACAGCAACAATTCCATTTGGGTTAAGCTTAATGCACTTGTGAATCATTTGACGTGATTTGGCATCAGCTTGATTTGTAACAGAGCAAGTATTAATGATAAAAGCATCACAATCACTTGAAGCCTCTGAAACCTCATAGCCCATTTTCATAAATTCTTCTTTTAACGCATTTGATTCATAAATATTTACTTTACATCCTAAAGTTATAAAACCAATTTTTGACATTATTTAAGCTCCATTTCGTAACTAATTGCAGATAAAATATAATATAATGCTACCTCAGTTCTTAAGATTCTTGGTCCTAAAGCACATCTTATAAATCCCTTACTTGTAAGGTATTCAACTTCAGTATCATCAACTCCACCTTCAGGTCCAATAACAACCGCAACCTTATCATTTAAATTTAGATTTTTAATGATATTTTTTAGGTTAGATGCCTCACCAATTTTAGCATCCTCTTCATAGCATAATATTTTTACATTATATTGACTAAAATCAATTTCTTTTAAGTATTTGATATCAGAAACAATTGACATATTGTTTCTAAAAGATTGTTCACTAGATTCCTTAGCAATTGTTTGGAATCTTTTTAATTTAGATTCTTTTTTCTTAGAATCTAATTTAAAAACACTTCTTTTCATTATTGTAGGTACAAATTCAGCAACACCATACTCTGTACCATATTTAATAACATCCTCTATCTTATCACCTTTTGGATATCCTTGGAAAATTGATATAAAAACCGGCAATTCATTATTACCGGTTTCTTCCTCAATTATTTCATAGGATACTTCATTTTTAGTGATATTTGTTAATCTAACCTTTAATGTTTTACCATTGTTTCCAACTAAAACAACATCCCCAGGCTTAGAACGCATTACATTAGATATATGAAAAGCGTCATCTGATGTAATTTTATTATTTTTAAAATCGTCATCACTTATGAAGTATTTTTGCATATCACTTACCTTCTGCAAACTTCTTTTGCTGAATATTTGCAATACAAACTAAAGGAGTTGAAATTGCAACACCAGCAATTAATGGTCCAGCATACATAAATGCTAATAATAATGACTGTCCTAAAGAAGTACTTGAAACAGTTGTTTGATAAATAACTACTGCAAAATAAACTACTACTGCAAGTACAGCGTTAGCAATAGCTAAAACATAAGATAATGTTAATAACTTCTTAGAAGATACCTTTAAATTATTTCTTCCAGCAATTAATACTTCCTTATATTGTTCTTCGCTAACATTTTCCACGAATAATACATCATATGCATAAGGCTTCATTGATTTATCTTCCTTTTCATCCCCTTGGTTGTTTTCAACTAAAGGTAAGATAAATAATAATTCACCTGTTTCAATATTCTTATATAGGTCATAAGAATTCTTGAATTTCTTTTCATAGCTTCCCTTTTCTAAAACTTGGAAGTTAATATCCTGTGGTGTAACTTCCTTTTGTTGGAAGCAACCAAATTCTACTAATGTAGCTGCCTTATCATAATTCTTTCTATCAGCTTCTAGCTTTAAAAGCTTTTCAAATTCCTTTGGATGTTCAATCTCATCTTCAGGTTTAATTGTTTTTGTTTCGATGTCTTCTAATCCTTCAAATTGATTCTGTTCCATAAGTTATAAATCCTCCTAAAATTCTCTACTATTATACCAAAATTTTAAACTCTATACAAGAAATTAATTAATGGTGATAAAAAACACTCCTATAAGTATTATAAAATTACTAATATAGAAGTGTCCTCATTTAAAATATATAATTATTTTCCGTTAAAAATACGTCTAAATCCATTAATGAAGTTATCCCATGGAGATTGCTTTTCTTCTTTTTCTTCTTTTTGGAATTCTTCTAGGATTTGCTTTTCCTTCTTAGATAGACTCTTAGGTACAATTACATTACAAATAACATATTGATCTCCTCTAGATGAACCACCCTTTGGATTCTTTGTACCTCTTCCTCTTAATCTTAATTTAGTACCTGGCTGAGTACCTTGAGGAATCTTAACTTCAACATCACCATCAATTGTAGGAACCTTAATAGTATCACCTAAAGCAGCTTGTGTAATAGAAAGTGGAATTTCAAGAATAATATCTTGTCCATCACGCTTAAATGATTCATGCTCACCACAAATGAATTCGATATATAAATCACCGTTTTCGCCACCATTAAAGCCACTTTCACCATATCCAGCCATTCTTAATGATTGACCAGACTGAATACCAGCTGGAATTGTAATTTCAACTTCCTTAGGTCTTCTTACTCTACCTGTACCATGACATTCACTACACTTATGAGTAAATGTTTTACCTCTACCATTACAATCAGGACATACAGCTTCAGTTCTACTCATGCCGAATAATGTTCTTGTTTGCATGATAACTCTACCTCTACCTCCACACTTAGCACATGTAGATGTAGTAGATCCTGGCTCAGCACCATTTCCTCCACAATGAGGACAGTTGTCATCAACAGATAATCTTATTCTCTTTTTGCAGCCATAAACTGCTTCTTCAAATGTAATATTCATTTGGTGTTCAACATCTCTACCACGTCTTGGGCTATTTGAACTCTGTCTTTGACTTCTTCCACCACCAAAGAATGCGTTTAGAATATCATCAAATCCACCAAAGTTTGCGCCATCAAATCCTGCACCACCAAAGCCTTGTGTTGGATCCTCAAAGCCATACTGGTCATATCTTGCCTTCTTATTAGGGTCAGATAATGTCTCATATGCTTCATTTATTTCCTTAAACTTTTCTTCGGCACCTGGTTCTTTATTTACATCTGGATGATATTGCTTTGCAAGCTTTCTATATGCACGCTTAATTTCATCATCAGATGCACCTTTACTTAAGCCTAGTACTTCATAATAATCTCTTTTCTGAGCCATAAAGAGTCCTCCTCAATACACAATAACGAAGGGTACCACTACCCTTCGTCTTTTAGTTTTTTAATTATTGAACGTCTGAGAAATCAGCGTCTACAGAATCACCATGGCCGCCATTTCCATTTGCGTTACCGCCATTGTTGTTATTATTCTGTTCTTGTGCCTGTTGATATGCCTTTGTTGCAATACCTTGAGCAACTTTCTCTAATTCTTCCTTCTTAGCACGAATCTGAGCCATATCCTTAGATTCTAATGCCTTTTCTAATTCATTACATAATGTCTCAGCTTGAGACTTTTCAGTTGGATCAACATTCTTTAAGTCATTTAATGCCTTACGAGTTTGGAAGATTAATTGGTTAGCTTCATTAATTAAGTCAACCTCTTCCTTCTTCTTCTTATCAGCTTCAGCATTTTCTTCAGCTTCATGAACCATTCTATTGATTTCATCTTCTGATAAACCTGAACCAGATTGAATAGTAATCTTTTGTTCCTTACCAGTACCTAAGTTCTTTGCAGATACGTTAACGATACCATTTGCATCGATATCGAACTTAACTTCAATCTGTGGAACTCCTCTTGGAGCTGCAGGAATATCGCCTAATTGGAAACGACCTAATGTCTTGTTATCAGCTGCCATTGGTCTTTCACCTTGTAATACATGGATATCTACTGCTGGCTGGTTATCTGCTGCAGTTGAGAATACCTGTGACTTTGAACAAGGAATTGTTGTATTTCTATCAATTAACTTAGTGAATACACCACCTAATGTTTCAATACCTAATGATAATGGTGTAACATCTAGTAATAATACA
>JAEELJ010000070.1 GCA_016288855.1 Acholeplasmatales bacterium | reverse complement strand
CTTACCTGTAGATTGAGCTAAGAAAATCATTTCCTTTTGGATTTCTGGTAAATCCCATGCATCAACGTCAACACCTAAGTCACCACGAGCAACCATTACACCATCTGATAATGCAATGATTTCTTGCATGTTTCTTACACCTTCTTGGTTTTCAATCTTAGAAATAATCTTAACATGAGTATTCTTCTTTGCAGCTAAGATATCTCTAATTTGCTTAATATCATCAGCACGACGTACGAATGAAGCGAAGATGAAATCTAATCCTTGATCACAAGCGAATTCCATATCAGCCTTATCCTTTGGTGAAATATAAGGCATATTTAAGATAACGCCAGGAACATTACAGTTTCTCTTGTTCTTTAACTTTCTATCATTTTGTGCTTCACAAACTAATTCCTTGTTAGCAGCGTCCTTTTCAACAACCTTTAATGTTAAAAGACCATCTTCAATTAAGATTCTTCCGCCAACTTCAATATCGTCATAAAGACCTGGGTAAGAGATTGCAACCTTGTTAGCATCTCCTAAGTAAGAATAATCCATAGTGATACGGATCTTATCTCCAGTGTGGATCATAACTGGTTCATCATTCTTTAAATAACCAGTTCTGATTTCAGGACCCTTAGTATCAAGAGCCATACCAACATTCCAGTTCTTTTCCTTGTTTAATTCCTTTACATTCTTAATACGGAATCCCTGCTCTTCATAATCACCATGAGAGAAGTTCATACGCATTACGTTCATACCAGCTGTGCCAATTAACTTTTCAAGGCAATCCTTCATTTCTGAAGCTGGTCCAATAGTACATACAACTTTAGTCTTTTTCATCTTATCCTCCTAGATTTTTTAAGAAATTTTCTTTGCTAAATTGTTTAATTCTAATTGTGACTTTCTTTGTTGTTTTAATGCTTCTGCAAGTGGTGTTGCTTTAAGCTCATTACCAACAACTCCGCAAGCAACTCCATATACACCTTCGTGTAATAGATCCACTGCATACTTGCCAAGTCTTGAAGCAAGTAATCTGTCTTCAGGAGATGGAGCACCACCTCTTTGAACATATCCTAAAATAGTAGCACGGCATTCATATCCTGAATACTTTTCTACTTCTTTAGCTAATTCATGTACATCAGTAATATTTTCACTGATAACAACAATTGCATGTCTTCTTCCTTCTAGTCTATTTTTCTTTAGGCTTTCAAGTAAGTTTTCCTTATCAAGACCTGTTTCATTAGTGATAATATATTCAGCACCACAACAGATTCCTGAGAATAAGGCCAAATCACCACAATGTCTTCCCATAACCTCAATTATAGAACAACGCTGATGACTTGATGATGTATCTCTTAATTTATCGATAGCATCACATGCAGTATTTAGGGCTGTTGAAAAACCAATAGTATAATCAGATGATGCAATATCATTATCGATTGTACCAGGTATTGTAACAACCTTAACTCCCATATTAGATAAGTCTAAGGCACCTCTATATGTACCATCTCCTCCGATACATACAAGTGCATCAATTCCGTCTAATTCCATTTTAAGTATTGCAATCTTTCTTACTGATTCATATAAGAATTCAGGTAATCTTGCAGTACCAAGAATTGTACCACCTTTGTTTAGTATTTCAGATACATCAGTTCTTCTGAAATCTTTAAACTTAGCATAAACAAGGCCTCTATATCCGTCATAAATACCAACAACCTTATCTCCGGAATTTAGGGCAGCACGAGTAACGGCTCTTATTGCAGCGTTCATGCCAGGGGCATCTCCGCCAGATGTTAATACGCCAATTTTCATATAACATCACCACCTTAAAAATATCCTTTACCATTATACCACAAATATTAAGCCATACAAGAAAAATAATTATGGATAAAATGTTTTTTTATGTTAACGTATTATTTTAAATAATAATTTATTGATTACACTCCATAGTAAAAGTATCAATTATGATTAAGTAATCATCCATATCAAATGAAATGCCTCTCTTACCGCATTCATATAATTCAACAACTAAAGCCTTAGCCATAATATCTAAAGCCTTAGTTTTCTTAAATGTCTTCTTTAATTTATTAAATGTTTCTTGAACATCTTCATTTTCTTTAATCATTAAATCTAATAATGTATTTATAGAATTATGGAATTCAACATTTGAATTCTTTAAAGATGCCTCATCTTGGTCATTTCCAAAAGGATAATCTCCCTTATCGTCCCAACAATCCTCATTATCATTTTGCTTATAAGTTTCTCTATCAAAATCTACTTTAGCATTAAATTCATGCTTAGCATCTTCTAAATCATATTTATCAAAATCTCCCCATTGACCTATTTCAATATTATGAGGAATATATGCGCCAATAGATGGCTTTTCCTTTAAATTATCTGGTTTAAGCTTGCCATCTAAATAAGCATATAAGGCAGATATATCATCTTCATATATACCAATACCCTTACCTTCTATTAAAATTGCATCTTCATTTTCACCTTGTTCAAGGTTAGGCTCATATTCTACTGTGCCTTTTCCTTTTTCACAATTAAACTGCCATCCATCTCCTGTATCATAAAAGAAATCGAATTTTTGATGTAAGTCCTCTAATGTATAATCATTCATTAATAAATCATTAGACCTAACAAAATCCTCCATAAATACCTTAGGGTTGTAATTCTTATCTTTGTCTTTAAAATAAAAGCAATGTGAAAAATCACTTCTTAACGAAGTTAAAATTACACAACCTAAATCGACAAGTGAGATATTAGGCTTTACTAATAGGACCCTATAAAATCTATCCTTATCTGGGTAATCAAATGTAATTCTTAATTTTTTATATTCCATACTAACCTCCACATTTCTTTATAAGCTATACAAATAGTATAACATATAAACTTTACTAATTTTTATGAAACTATAATGAAAGTTAATATATTAACACTTTATGATGCAAGTCCTTGACTTTAATAAGATAATTAACTAAAATAATCGTAGTAATACATTGCTATGTATATAAGGAGATTTTTATGAATGAATTAAAAGGCGCAGCCATTATCGGTCAATCTGGCGGACCTACTTCTGTAATTAACGCATCAGCTGCTGGTGTATTTATTGAAGCTTTAAAACAGCCAAATATCACAAGAGTTTATGGTGCTATGCATGGTATAAAAGGTATTCTTAATGAAGAATTCTATGATATCAACCAAGAAGACATGAAGGAATTAGAGTTATTAAAGACTACACCTTCTTCATCTATAGGTTCAGTTAGATATAAACTAAAAGATGTTAATGTTGATGATACAGATTATAAGAAATTATTAGAAGTATTTAAAAAATATAACATTCGTTATTTCTTCTATAATGGTGGAAATGACTCAATGGATACATGTAACAAGATTTCAAAGTTCTTCAAGAACAATGATTATAAGTGCTTCTGTATGGGTGTTCCTAAAACAATTGACAATGACCTTGCAATAACAGATCACTGTCCTGGATATGCTTCTGCAGCTAAATATGTTGCAACATCAATGATGGAAATTAAGTGTGATGCAACTGTTTATGACACACCAATCGTTTGCGTTGTTGAAATTATGGGTAGAAATGCTGGTTGGTTAACTGCTGCAGCAGCTTTAGCATCATACAAGGGTATGGGTCCAGATTTAATTTACTTACCAGAAATTCCATTTGATCTAGATAAATTCTATAGTGACGTTAAGAAGAAATATGAAGAAAATAATGGTAAAGTTTTAATTGCTGTATCTGAAGGTGTTAAGACTAAGGATGGCAAATATGTACCCGAATTAGTTTCTGATAATATTGCCGCTGATGCATTTGGTCACAAGCAGCTTGGTGGTACTGCTCAAGTTTTAGCAGAACAATTAAAGAACAAACTTGGTGTAAAAGTTAGAGCAATTGAATTCTCACTTCTTCAAAGATGTGCACAGCATCTTGCATCTAAAGTCGATGTTGAAGAAGCATTTATGGCTGGTAGCGAAGCTGTTAAGGCTGCAGTTTCTGGTGTAACTGATTATATGATTGGATTCAAGAGAATTGAAAAGAATGGTAAATATTCTTGCGAATATATTAAAGTACCTCTAGCTGAGGTTGCAAATGCTGAAAAGACTGTACCACTTGAGTGGATTACAAAGGATGGAACTGGTTTAACTGATGATTTCATCAATTATGCACTTCCATTAATCCAAGGTGATGAGAAAGCACCTTTAGAAGATGGTCTTCCAAGATTTGCTAAATTAAAGAAAATACTAGTTAATAAACTATAGTATTTATACCTATCTTTCTTTCTGAAAAGGGAGGAGCGTTATGCTTCTCCCTTTTCTCTTTATAAAAAAACACATTAGATTTTCTCTAATGTGCATTCTTTTACTTATGTAATGCTAAATATTCAACAACAGAATGTGCAGCAACATTACCTTCACCAACAGCCTTAGTATATTGGTAAGGCTTACCTGTACAATCACCTGCCGCGAATAATCCTTGCATATTTGTTTCCATCTTTCGATTAACCTTAATATGGTTTTCTTCCTCTTCTATTCCTGGCACTAATACACTAGGTGAATATGAAGATTTTAAAATAAATACGCCATTTACTTTAATTTCTTCACCCTTCTTAGTTACTATAGTCTTTTGTTTTAAGCCTGGTTTAATTTCTTCCATCTTGTCATCAACAAAAATAACATTGTCTCCTTTTACATTAGAATCCTTGTAATTATGGAAGAAATATACCTTTGATGCTAAATTTGCTAAATATTCTACTTCATGATCATATTCCTTTGATTCACTATATATAGCAATCTCCTTATCTTTATATAAGAATCCATCACATGTAGCACAATATGAAACACCGCTACCTACATTTTCTACTTCACCTTTAATTGGCTTATTAATTAAAACACCTGTTGCTACAATAACTGTTTTTGCTTCAACTGAATAATCATTACCACAAAGGATGGAATAGAATCCATCACCCTTATATATACCAGTAACCATCTTATTAGTTATCTCAATACCCATAGTTTTGATTTGTTCTTTAAAAACATCTCTCATCTCTTCTCCAGAAACATTAATTAAACCTGGATAATTTCTTATTTTTTCAGCTTTATTAATCTTGAATGATAAATTATCACTACCAAACCAAATAAAGTTCTTATTTAATTGTTTTAATGTCAATGCGGCAGATATACCTGCAGCACCTGTACCTATAATTGCAACTTCAAACATTTTTATTACCTCTTTTTCTTACCTTTAGTAAATTAAATTGTATACAATTAAATTATACATAGTTATTTAATTTTGTCAACAAAAATTAAAATGCCCCGCAAAGCGGAGCGTTTAAAAGGAGAGGATTTTTCTTATATCATTAAATAACTGAGGGGACAGCTATTTAAAAGCAATATTATCTTTCTAGTAAGTATATTTCAATTGATCTTGCCATAAACCAAGCAAAGCCCTTATCATTACCATCATCAAGCTTTCTTTTTATCTCATCAGATGAGAAAAACTTAATAAATACCTGTAATAAGAATGATATACCAATATGGTTATAACCAATTTCATCATAATACTTCCATATTTTTGAAACTTCATTTTGTACTTCATATGAAGTTGTCTTTAAACCATTTTTAGCAAAACCTAAAATGTTTAAAGTAATCTTAGATAATTCATTAGAATCATCTTTAATACCATTAAAATAGATTCTAGTTACTTCAAGTAGGTATTCTTTATTTTCATAAGGTATATCTAAATCCATAATACCTTCTTTTATAGAATCTAATCTTGTAACTTTTTCCTTACAAACCTTATAAACTAAATCATCTACTTTTTTAATTAAAGATTGACATTCATTATCTATTGCATCAATCTTGCCGTATAAAGATGCAATAGATAATAAATACTTATCTGAATTAATATCATCTAGATCAGTAAATTGATTTTTATAAATGTTTAAATCTTCTATTCTATGATATTCAGATTTTACAGTTTTAACAATTTCAGCCATGACATCTGTCATCTCATTAGATGAAATTGCCTTTACATTACCGATAAGCTTAGTAGTTGAATATACTTTTGCTTCTTCTATTTTTTGCTCTAAACTACTTATTGCCTTATCTAATTCTTTTTGACGTTCCATGGTTGACTTAGACAATATTTTAATTACATCAGGTCTTCTTAACCCTAAGGACTGATAAATTTTTATCTGCCATAATATTTCCATGTCATCATCTGTGAGGGTCCATTCAGTGTTTCTATCTTTTTCTTTATTAACCTCAGGTTGTCTGGAATTCAAAGGAGGATCCTGAAAGTATCTTTGAATGGTAGATTTAGTTAAGCCAGTTTTTATAACTGCTTGTCTCAATGTATATGCCACATTTCCACCTCACAATTCATATATTACACTAGCCCATTTGGGCCATCAAGTACATTTTAAATATTTTTTTAATTTTTTTCAAGTAGAAAAAAGACCCCTAATAAGGGGCCTTAAAAACTATTTTTCATTACAACAGCATTTTTCTTCTTTTGCCAATTCTTTTTTTGCCTTCTTTATCATTCTTTTCATACCATTCTTAGTTGAACAGCATGAACATTCACCAGTTGGCATATGATGTACTTTCTTATAAATATATATTCCTATAATAATAGCTATTATAGCAATTACTGATACTAAAATAATAATATCAATTATTGTCATTAATTATTAGCTGTTACCTTTGCGTCTCTATATTTATTAAAGAAATGAATACCTACGCCTAAACCACAGAATAATACTGCAAAAATAGCAATTGGCCAAATAAATCTTAATGATAAGAATACTACTGATGATGCAATATATGATACAGCTAACCAGAATGCGATAGTAGTTAAGAAATACTTCTTTCCTAATTCACCCTTAGCTGTTGCAACTGCAGCGAAGCAAGGAATAGTTGTCATATTGAATACGATGAATGCGATTAATGCAGCCCATCCACCACTATTCTTAATATTAGTATTTTCAATCATACGAACAGATGCATCAACACCTTCTTCGTCACTTGATACTACGATTAATTCCTTGAATTCTTCAACATCAGCAGGAACATCTTCACTACATTGAGCTAATACTGCGAATGTTGCAATAACATTTTCCTTAGCAATTAAACCAGTTACTGCTGATACACCAAATACCCAACCATTATCATTTAGGTTTTTACCAAATCCTAATGGTGTGAAGATTGGTTGTACAAGCTTACCAATTCCAGCTAAGATTGAATCTCCTGTATCTAAATATTCAGGATCTGTAACGATTGTAACATATTCATTATATGCATTTTCATAAATTTCATCGGCAACTGTATTTAATTCTTCTAATCTAGCTTCATTAGTTGTATTTCCGCCATCAATTTCTTCTTCAATTGCAGCAATTGCACCAAAGAATGCTTCAGAACCGCCTTCTTCTGCAAATCCTTCATCATCGATATCTAATGCAGTTAATTTTTCAACAAATGCTTCATCTTCTAGCATTGAATCATATGTTTCAGTTACTACATCTGAAGGGTTAACCTGTTCAATATATTTCCAATCGAATGTGAATGACTGTAAGAACCAAATTGCGATTGTAGATACTAAAATAATAGTAAATGCTTTTTTAATATAATGCTTTAGCTTATCCCATAAATGAAGCATTAAAGCTTTAAATTGAGGTAAGTGATATGTTGGTAATTCCATAATGAATGGTGCAAGCTGACCACGCATTGAAGTATGTCTTAGGATTAATGCTGTAATAATTGCAATTGTAACACCTAATACATACATACTAAATGTAATTAACCAAACATGACTAAATCCAAATGCTTGACAAATACCACCAGCAATAGCTGTAAGTATTGGAAGCTTTGCTCCACATGAGAAGAATGGAATAACACGAATTGTTGTTGTTCTTTCTTTTTCTTCTGCAAGTGTTCTTGTGTTAATCATAGCAGGAACACTACAACCAAATCCCATAATCATTGGCATGAATGCTCTACCAGTTAAACCAAACTTTCTAAAAATCTTATCTAGGATAAATGCTACTCTTGCCATATATCCAGAATCTTCTAGAATTGAGAAGAATAAGAATAATAATAAAATTTGTGGAACAAATCCTATTACTGCAAAAATACCAGATAAAATACCATCACAAACTAAACCAATAGCCCAGCCTGATGCATTTGCTGCTTCAAACCAGCCTCTTACTACATCAATTAATGCAGCTGTTGATGCATCAATTAAATTGAATAAAATTACACCAGGTGAATTTATACCTGCATCAGTCCATAATAGACCCTCAAAAATAGTTCCTTCAAATGATACACTTCCACCTGTTGGAATCCAGAATAAATTCTCAGCAAAAGTTAATCTAAATATTACGTATAAGATACATAAGAAGATTGGAATACCTAACCATTTATTAGTTAATACTCTATCTATCTTATCTGATAAAGATAATTTATCCTTACCTGTCTTTTCCTTTTGTTGCTTTACCTTACTATAATGCTTAGATATATAAGTATATCTATCATCAGCAACAACTGCTTCTAAATCATCTTGGAAAACTTCATTTGTATAATTCTTTTTGAATTCATCTACAATTTTTACAAGCTGTGGATGATTTGCAGTTTCAATTTCATCATTTTCAACAAGCTTAATAGCATGGAATAGTGGATGTTTAATCTCTAATCCAACAAATGCTGCTTTAACATCATTAATTAAGTGCTTTAAAGTTGAGTTTTCTAATACAGACTTACCAACTCTAGTCTTTTGACATTCGTTATAAGCCTTATTCATTAAAGTATCAATATTTTTACCTTTTTGTGCAGATATTGCTACAACAGGAACACCAATTTCCTTTTCTAATTCTTCAACATCAATCTTATCACCATTCTTTTCAATGACATCAATCATATTTAAGGCAATAACAACAGGAACATCCATTTCAATTAATTGAGTTGTTAAATATAAATTTCTTTCAAGATTTGTTGCATCAATAATATTGATTACACAATCAGGATTTTCATCTAAAATATAATTTCTTGAAATAACTTCTTCTGGTGTATATGGTGATAAAGAATAAATACCAGGTAAGTCAACGATACTTATTGGCTCAGGACACTTTTTATATGTACCTTCTCTTTTATCTACTGTAACACCAGGCCAGTTACCTACATGTGCAGTTGAACCTGTTAATGCATTGAATAATGTAGTTTTACCACAGTTGGGGTTACCAGCTAACGCAAATCTTTTCATTAGTTAGACGCCTCCTCTACATCAACAACGACTAATTCAGCTTCATCCTTTCTTAATGTAAGCTCATAGCCTCTTATTGTTAATTCAATTGGGTCACCTAAAGGTGCTTTCTTTCTAACGAAAAAATCAGCACTAGGAGTAACACCCATATCGAATAATCTTCTTCTTACTTTTCCTTCACCTAAAACTCTTTTTATGGTTCCGGACTTTCCGATTTCAACTTCTACAAGTTTCTTCTCCATATTTTCCCTCCTACTAAATAGTTACTACTATCTTTGTAGCAATATTTCTATCTAATGCGAGTCTACCTTCTTTAATCATTAAAATTACATTTCCACCGGTGTTTGATAATACAGTAATCTTCTGATTAACCGCGATACCTAAGGATTCAAAATGCTTCTTATCCTTCTCATCACATAATAATCTAATAATTGTTAATTCCACATTAACTGGAGCAATTACTAATGGCATAAAATCACAACCTTTCGAAACAAGCTAAAAATGTTAGTCTTAACTAATTCGCGTATATTATAATACAACAATAAAAAAAAATAAAGGGATTTTTTTAAAAAAATTAGTTATGTATAACTTTTAAATATTTTTTAATAAAAATAATAAAAAAAGTCTCCAAAGAGACTTGTTATATCTAAGCTGGCGCGTCCAGGAGGACTCGAACCCCCAACCTTTTGATCCGTAGTCAAACGATCTATCCAGTTGATCTATGAACGCAAGCTATATAAATGGCGGTCCGGACGGGACTTGAACCCGTGATCTCCTGCGTGACAGGCAAGCATGTTAACCACTACACCACCGGACCATTCCAAGCGTGCTTTCATATTATAGCAAATATATATATTCATTTCAAGTATAAAAATATCTTTTTTTGCACGCTTTTTTTAAAATTATTTTTTCTTTTTCTTGTATCTATTATATAATACGTCATCATCATACATTACTCTTGCCATTCCTATATAGAAACCAGACAAAAGCACTAACGCAAAGCCTATAACAAATAGAATAAATGAAATACCATTATTTAACAAATGAAAAACTATTCCAGCAATTATTAATGAAATACCAATAATTAATAATAATATAACTACTATTTCATAGATTCTTTTAGTCTTATATACCTTAGCCTTATATTCCATATATGAGGCATCTTCTATATAATCTCTTTCATCCATTTTATTATCATTATTATTCATATTATTTTTCTTGAAGCTTTGTTTCTTTTTCGTCAAAAGAAATTAATTCATCCTTATATAGACCACCATATGCACGCTTAAATGCCTTACGAGACATCTTTAAATATCTAAATACTTCTTCCGCACTAGATTTTGCAGTAAGTGGCATCTTACCATGATTATTCTTTAAGTAAGTTAATATTATTTCTTTATCAGTATCAATCATGTTTTCCTTTTGCTGATTTAATGAACCATAGTATTCTTCATCTAATGCTTTAGTAATTAAAACATCAACCTCTTCGCCTAAATGATGTCTACCTCTTAATTGAGTTGTAGGTACAAATACATACATTACATCATCAGTAATTAAGCCTAAGCCCTTTTCTGATATTCTTACTACTGTAGCATGTTGATGGCTTCTTTCTTCATATGAAACATTCTTATGAAGACCTTGTACTTCAAAGCGAGATAAAGGCTTTGCAAGTAGTGTATCTCCTTTAACTTTTAATGTTACATACATTCTTTCACCAGTTCTAGGCCAAGCTTCTTCATTAAACGGAAGATTATCCTTTGATACTAAAACATCCTTTGGTGAATTAATATTAACAAAAACACCAGTACCTGGAATAACTTCAGTTACAGTTACAAAGCCAGGCTTTGATATTGTTGCAAAAACTTCCTCTTCAGTTGCGGTAGGTCTTCTTTTTTTATCAGGATAGATAAAAACTAAAACCTTATCTCCTACATTATGTTCCTTTTTAGCTTGTGCGAAATGAAGTAAAATTTCTTCATTTCCATCTGTTAGCATAAAGCCTAGATCACTTTTTCTTGTAACCTCAAGCTTTTGATATTCTCCTATATTAATCAATTTCTGTCACCGTCCTTATAATTTCTGTCGGTTTGTTCAAGATACATATCTTTTTTATTCTTAAAAGTCGGTTTATTCTTTTTCGGAGTTTCAAATTTCTTAATTAGATTTTTCTCCGATGTTGTCATTTCCTTCTTGTTCATCTATACCACCATCATCCTTAATAATTCCATATTCTACTTCTAATTCTTTAATTAGAAACATTATATTTCTTTCAGTAGAATATGTTTCTTTTAATCCAGTTTGGAACCATATTTCAATAAAGAAGCCATGCTTATCAAATAAAGTCAATTTAGCAACATAGTTTTTTCTTTCATATTTATATGATTTAAATCTAGAAATAGGTAGTTCAAAATCACCTTTTGGTTTTAAGACGTGAAAGATAGGAGAGAGCTTTTGGAAAAATAATTTATGATCTTTTTCACTTAAAATGAAGTCTGATTGACCTTCATTATAAATTCTACCTATATTATTTTTTAAAAATACAAAGGCTGCATTCTTTCCTTTAAGCTTACCATTTATTCTCATATCCATAAGATAGGCTTGTCTATCCATCTAAATCACCTCGACATCTTTTTTATTATATCATAATCAAAATAAAATATATAAATTTATTTTAAATTACATAATTTTCCTATTTTATATTTGACAAGCGCTTTCATAAGTGTTATATTATAGATGAAGCAAATATTAATACTAATATTTAATATAAACTTTTCAAAATAATCTCTCCCAGTGAAAAGGGCCCGGAAGGGTCCTTTTCCATTTATATAAATTATTTACAAATTAAAAAGCTAGGTTGCCCTAGCTTCTTTTTTATAAATTATTAATAATAGCCTTAGTTAATTCCTTAGTATTTGCGTTACCGCCTAAGTCCTTAGTTAAAGACTCACCATTAGTTAATGTCTTTAAGATTGCGTTAGTAATCTTTTCTGCAATATCTTTCTTACCAATATGATTTAACATCATTACTGCTGCTTCAAGTAAAGCAATTGGGTTTGCAATACCCTTTCCAGCAATATCTGGTGCAGAACCATGTACTGCTTCAAATATTGCAACTTCCTTACCTAAGTTAGCACCAGGCACAAGTCCTAGGCCACCAACTAAACCAGCAATTAAATCTGATAAAATATCGCCATATAGGTTTGGTGCAACAATTACATCAAACTGGCTTGGATTAATTACTAATTGCATACACATATTATCAACAATCTTAGTATCTGGTGTAATATCAGGATATTCCTTTGCGATTTCATTAAATCTAGCTAAGAATAGACCATCAGATTGCTTTAAGATATTTGCCTTATGTACGCAAGTAACCTTCTTACGACCATTAGCCTTTGCATATTCGAATGCAAAACGAATGATTCTATCAGAAGCCTTAACAGTAATTCTCTTGATTGCTTCAAATCCATCTTCTATTTGATGTTCTTCACCAATATATAAATCTTCTGTATTTTCTCTTACTGTAACAATATCAACGTTTTGGAATTTTGAGATATTTGCAATTGAATATGCAGGACGTAAGTTAATATATAAATCAAATTTTAATCTTAACTGAACATTAACTGACTTAAATCCCTTTCCAATAGGTGTTGTAACAGGTCCCTTTAATGCAATCTTATATTTATTAATTGCATCAATTGTTTCATCAGGAATAAGTTTACCATTTCTTTCAAATTCAGCAGCACCAATTTCATATTTATGATAATTTAGATCAGCACCTGCCGCATCTAGAATTTCAGTAACAGCATCAACGATTTCAGGGCCGATACCATCACCAGGTAATAATACTATATCTGTCTTACTCATTATTTTCTCTCCTTAGTTTCTTATTTATTATTATCAAATTCTTCAATTCTTGTACCAACATATTTAGTAGCTGGTCTAACAATCTTTGAAGAATAAAGAATTGTTTCTATATCATGAGAAACCCATCCAATTATTCTTGCTGCAGCAAAAATAGGAATGAATAAATCTCTTGGAATATTAAGCATTTCGTATACTAAACCTGAATAGAAATCGACATTTGCGCAAACTTCTTTTCCTTTTTCAGTCTTAAATACTTCAATTGCTATACGTTCAAATCTAGAATAGAAATCAAATTTCTTCTTAGTTTCTTCTTTAGCATTAGCAAGCTTTTCTGCTTCTTGCT
>JAEELJ010000069.1 GCA_016288855.1 Acholeplasmatales bacterium | reverse complement strand
TAATCTAATATTTCATTTTCATGAAATGATAGGGAATCAAAAGATTGTAATTTTAAAAATAGATTTAATAGTCTTTCCTCATTAATCATAAGATACATCTCCTTCTTATAAATCTTTAAACACTGAAATAATATTATCTAAATCAATCATTAATAGCCCCGTTTAAATCATTTATTAAGTCTTCTACATTTTCGATTCCTATAGATATTCTTAAAAATCTTTCATTAATCCCTTTAGCTTCTCTTTCTTCTTTTTTTAAATCAGCATGTGTTTGCTTCATAGGATATGTAATAAGCGAATCTACCCCTCCTAAAGATTCTGCATATTGAAATATCTTAACATCTTTTAATATTTTTTTTGCAAGTTCTTCTGATTCAACCTCAATTGATATCATACCACCAAACCCAGTGGCTTGTTTTTTAATTATTTCATACCCTTTATTATATTTAAAACCTACATAATAAACCTTTTTAATTTTATTACAACCTCTTAACCATAAAGCTACTTTATATGCATTATCATTAATTCTATCCATTCTAATAGGTAAAGTTTTTATTCCTCTTTCTATTAAGAAACAATCAAACGGCGATAACTGACCCCCAATAGTTTTTGAAAAATATAATATTTTTTCGGCAAGTTCTTTTGTCTTACACACTACAAAACCTGCAAGTGTGTCGTTATGACCACCTAAGTATTTAGTTCCTGAATGAACTACAATATCAGCACCAAGTGAAAGTGGTTTTTGATAATAAGGTGTTAAAAATGTATTGTCTACTATTACAATTAATCCATGCTTTTTAGCAATATCTGATACTCTTTTAATGTCAGTTACTTCCATTAACGGATTTGATGGAGTTTCAATATAAATTGCTTTTGTATTATTTTTTATTGTCTTTTCTAATAAATCTATATCAGATGTATCAATAAAGCTATACTCTATACCATTGCTATTACAGACATTATTAAATAATCTTAAAGCACCTCCATATAAATCATATGTTGATATTATATGATCCCCTCTTTTAAATAGCATCATACTAACAGTAATTGCAGTCATGCCTGATGAAAAAGCATATGTTGCATATCCTCCTTCTAAAGCATTAACTGTATTTTCAAGATGAGCTCTTGTAGGATTTGATAATCTTGAGTAACTGTATGGACTATCAACATCTACACCCTTATGGACAAATGTTGCTGATTGACATATTGCCTGATTCAATGTTCCCCATTCATCTTTTTTATTCAAATCCGCATGTAAACATAATGTTTCAAATTTCATTTTTAACACCTTCAAACTTTACTTGTATTCTCTCTTATCTCTATTGTGCTCTGTATTCCATTCATCAAGATCTGGGCCTAAAGGTAAAATCTTATAAGGATTTGGAACACAGCATAGATGATAATGCTTTTTTATCGCATCAAAATTTGTTGTATCCCCAAACCCCTTAGTTTGATATAAATCTCTAGCATATGCCCATAAGTTTTTATAGTCTTT
The DNA here is from genome assembly GCA_016288855.1 of Acholeplasmatales bacterium. Taxonomy (GTDB): domain Bacteria; phylum Bacillota_I; class Bacilli_A; order Acholeplasmatales; family Anaeroplasmataceae; genus Anaeroplasma. The sequence continues at coordinate 9,581 of JAEELJ010000069.1, read as the reverse complement.
TAATCTTTTTAAGTTAACTTTAAAAGCATTATAATAAGCTATATCAAATCTTACTAAAGTTACATATGCTCTTATATCTGCTTCAGTAATTTTATCTCCAAATAAATACCTTGAATGTTCTAATCTTTCCTCAAGTTCATCAAGCTTTTTAAATACATTAATAACAGCATCATTATATGCTTCTTGTGTTCTTGCAAATCCTGCCTTATATACCCCGTTATTTAACTTATCAAATAAATCATCATTAAACTTATCAATTTCTTCTCTTTTTTCTATAGGATATAAGTCTGGCGCATTTACTTTATGATACTTAGTCCATTTAGTTTCAAAATACTTTGTTAAATTGAAATAATCATTATTTACTACTTTTTTTGTCTTTAAATCAATTAAAGCAGGTACAGTTGGTCTTCCTTTATAATCCGGATCTGTAGCAAAATATAACTCACTTAAATAATGAACCTTAAGAACTGGATCAACATTATCTTTATCTAATGTAAATGCCCAATCGCTTATTTCTTTATCTGGGCGTACTGGATCTAAAGTTCCAACACTAATAACATCCTCAAGTCCCAATAAACTTCTTACTATTATGCTTCTATGTGCCCAAGGACAAACAGGTGCCCAAATTAAACGATATCTATTTGCTTCTACCTTTAATTCCCCTTCTTTATCACCAAATGGTGTTGTAAATCTATTTGGTTGTCTTATAAATTTTCCACCTTCACCTTGTTCAGATGATTTCTTTAATTTTGAAACATAATCAGCATCTGTAGTCTTTTTTCTACTTATACTGCATAAGCTACCTTCTTGCATATTTACACCTCAAATAATCCTTCAGTTGATAAATAGTGATCTCCACCATCTGGAAATATAATTACTATATTCTTTCCACTATTTTCCTTACGCTTAGCCACCTCTACAGCTGCACTTAATGCAGCTCCTGCAGAAATACCAATTAAAATACCTTCTAGTTTTGGTAAAAGTCTTGTATATTTATATGCATCCTCATCAGTAACATCAATTACCTCATTAAATAAAGAAACATCAGTTGTTTGAGGAGTTGCACCACCACCAATACCTTGAATTTTATGTGGTCCTGGTTCACCACCATTTAAAATCGCACTACCTTTAGGTTCTACTGCAATAATTTCTAAATCAGGCTTTTTTTCTCTTAAATAATGTCCTGTACCACTAATAGTGCCTCCTGTACCCGTACATGCAAGAAAAATATCAATATTACCATCCATATCATTCCATATTTCAGGACCAGTTGTCTTATAGTGAGCACCAGGATTATTTGGATTTTGTCCTTGTTTTGGAGTATATGAATTTGGTATTTGTTCAGCTAATTCTTGTGCCTTAGCTCCACCACCAGCCATATTTAGTTGCTTTGGTGTAAGGTATACCTCTGCTCCGTATGCTTTTAATAATTTAACTCGCTCTATACTCATGTTTTCTGGCATAGCAATCTTAATTTTATATCCCTTTGCTGCTGCAACCATTGCAAGACCAATACCTGTATTACCACTAGTTCCTTCAATAATTGTAGAATCCTTTGTAAGCTTTCCTTCTTTTTCAGCTTCTAAAATCATATTATATGCAGCTCTATCTTTTACTGATCCACCTGGATTTAAGAATTCAAGCTTTGCATATATATGAGCATTAAGTCCTAATTCTTTTTCTAATCTATTTAATTTGATTATAGGTGTTTTCCCTATAAGATCTAAAACACTATCATAATATTTTGACATAATTAAAGCCTCCACTTGACTATTTTCTTTTCTATTTTATTTACCACTATATCAATAATTGTTGTAACTAAAGCGATAGTCACAATTCCTGCAAGAACTCTTCTATAATCCGCATATGCTTTATATGTTTCTGTATAAAAGCCTATTCCTCCATTTATACCAATCATTTCAGCTGCTACTAAGCACATGAATGCGCCTCTTAATGATTTAGAAATAGAAATAATTATACCAGGTAAGCAATATGGTAATACTACCCTGTATATCATTTCGAAATTCCCTACTCCCATTACTTTAGCCGCATCAATTATCTTCTTATCTATTTGAGAAACTCTAGTTATCATTCCCTGTAATGTTGGCCAAAATACTGCTAAAAATATAATTGCTATTGCAGCAATCTTAAATGGAAACCACATAATTAACCATGCAGTAATAAGTACAGGTGGTATCAATGTTATAACATTAGTAATTGGTATTGTTACTTCACTAACTCTTTTAAACCATCCTGCAATTAAGCCTAATATAGTTCCACTAATTATTGCAAATAAGAAACCAAAAAACAATAATTCCAACGAATCTAAAACATTATTCCATATTTTTACATAATCTGTTTTAAAAACGTAAAATAATCCTTCTGGTGATGGAATTAACAAATCATTTTGAACAAAGCCAAATTTATATGATAAATCCCAAAACAATAAAAATATATATATAATAATTATCAAGTCAGTAGCTGATTTTTTATTAGTAAAAAATAATTTAATAAAATATAATCCAAAAGCTATTAATAAAACAATAACATATGGTGTTGCATCATAAGTTTTAGTATGTTCTGTAAAGTAGCCAACATTATATCCAACTATAATATTTGTTATTAAAAGAGATACTGCTATTAAAAAACCTATTAAATGATACTTTATATTTTCTTTTGAAAAAAAGGATTTAACCTTTATTTTAAAAGAATAAATCAAATTTAAAAATATATTTTTTATTCTCATAGCTTTACCTCCTCATAAATATTTTGCTCAATATTTTCATAAAAGGAAGAAATAAGCTTTCTATGTATTTCTTCATAATGAGCCTGACCAACAAGTTCTTCTCTTATTCTAGGATAAGGTAAATCAATATTAATAGCTTGTTTAATATGTTTAGGTTCCATAACAATTACCCTATCAGCTAATAAAATAGCCTCATCAATATCATGAGTTACAAATACGACTGTCTTCTTATGTATTTTTGATAATTGAGAAACAAGTTCTTGGAGTTCAAGTCTTAGTTTAGGATCTATTGCTGAAAAAGGTTCATCAAGAAGTAAAATATCAGCTTCTAATGCTAAAGCTCTTGCAATAGCTACTCTTTGTTGCATACCACCAGATAACTCAAATGGGTATTTATCAATAGCATCTAAAAGTCCAACGGCTTCAATATAGCCATTAACTCTTTTTATTCTTTCTTCTTTAGTGAAATTCTTTCTTTTTAAAGATTTTTTAGCCCCAAACATTACATTTTCTTTTACAGTTAAAAACGGAAACAAAGAATAGTTTTGAAAAACTACAGCTCTATCAGCACCACTTCCAACTACCTTCTTACCATCAATTAAGATTTCACCACTCTTTGGTTTATTTAAACCATTAAGAATTGATAATAATGTTGATTTACCGCAACCAGATGAGCCTAAAATACATATGAATTCACCCTCATCAACCTCAAGGTTAATATTTTCAAGTGCACCAAATGCTTTATTCTTCCCTATATAATCAAAGCAAATATCTCTTATTTCTATTTTTTTACTCATCCAAATCACCTCAATCAAATAGTCCTGTTGATAAGTATTTTGCGCCTCCATCAGGTAATATTACGACTATTCTTTTATTTTTATTTTCTAGTCTTTGCCCTACTATTTTTGCTGCTTCAAGTGCAGCACCTGAAGAAATACCAACTAAAACTCCATCAGATAATGCTACTTGTTTTGCTGCCCTAAATGCATCTTCATCAGCAATAGCTAATATTTCATCGTAAACATTAACATCAAGAGTTATAGGCAAAAATCCAGCACCAATTCCTTGAAGTTTATGCGTACCAATAGTGCCTTTAGATAACAGTGGTGAGCCTTGTGGCTCAACACCGATTATCTTTATTTTAGGATTCTTCTCTTTTAGATATTTGCCAACTCCACTTATAGTACCACCAGTACCAATGCCAGCAATTAGTATATCTACCCTACCAGATAAGCTGTTGAATATTTCAGGTCCTGTTGTTTTATAATGTGCAAGTGGATTTGAAAGATTTGTAAACTGACCAGGAATAAAACTATGTGGTATTTCTTTTGCTAATTCCAACGCCTTCTTAATTGCACCTTTCATTCCTTCTGATGCTTTTGTTAAAACTATTTCTGCCCCATATGCTTTTAATAATAAAATACGTTCAACTGACATAGATTCTGGCATTGTTAGAATAACTCTATACCCTTTAGATGCACCAATAGCTGCTAACCCTATTCCTGTATTTCCACTTGTTGGTTCGATAATTACAGAATCCTTTTTTAAAAGCTTTTTCTGTTCAGCATCTAAAATCATTTCAAGAGCTATTCTATCTTTTATAGAACCTGCTGGGTTTAGATATTCAAGCTTTGCAAATATATTACCTTTAATATTTAGTTTTGCCTCATACCCTTTTAATCTTACGATTGGAGTATTTCCAATAAGCTCTGATAGCTCTTGATATACTTTCATATTATGCCTCTTTTCTATTTGTTATATTCATTAAATAAAGCTAATTTATCTTTATAGAATTTATTATTTGGATTTGCTGATGCAAGATATGTAATAGCTTCTTCATATGCACCAACTTCTACATATGATGTAATATTTGTAATCTCATTCTTTAATACACCAGCATTTCTTAATGCATCTGTATAAGTTTCAATTCCTTTTTTATTAGGATCAACACTCCATTTTGTGATTCCACCATAAAGATAATTTTCAACATAATCAGTTTCTTTACCAATATAATTTGCGATAATGTCAACTACTTCATTTCTATTAGAATCATTTTCAATAAATTCCCAAGCCTTAATTCTTGCTTTTTCATATGCTACAAAAGCCTTATAATTTGTTTCATATTTTTGCTTTGATGTAAGCTGACGGCAGCATACATATTCAGGAATAAGTTGTCCAGCCTCTGCGATAATTTCAATTCCATATGAATCCTTATAAAGATTTGCATACTCTAATGGTAAGAATCCAACTTCAAAATTTCCTTGGCCAATTTGTAATGCTACTGTCTGTGCATCTGCAAGGTTATTAACATTTAATTCGTCCTTGTTATAATCAGGATCGTTTTCAATTAAATATTCATTAGTAACAACAAATGAAGCTTCACCTACAGCAAATGCTAATGATGCTCCTTCAATTGCATCAAAATCAATAATTGTATTTGAATCCTTATATTTATAAGCTTCGCCCTTCTTTGCAATTAATGCTCCGCCTTCTACTGCAGTACCACCAATGAAACGTAAATTGTCGTTTCCATTTGAAATTGCTTGTACATCAGGGACAAATCCTGTTGTAAGTATATCCAATTCATTTGAATTACTATTGATAGCTGTAATAGCATTTGTACCAGAAACATTAACTCCAGTAACCTTAACTCCTTCTTCGTCGAAGAAACCTTTTTCTAATCCTATAATATCTCCAGCTGTTCTAATAACACCTGTAGGTATTGCAACTTTTAATTCTCCATTTTCATATTCTTTAGCATCTTTTTCCTTATTACCACATGATGCAAGTGAAGCAATAGATAATGCTCCTAATCCTAAAACTGCAAATAATCTAATTTTTTTCATTTTATTTTTCTCCTAATTAATTTTTATTTTTTCCTAATTATTTTTTAATAATCCTTTTAATGGGTTAATAGATGGATCTACGGAAATAGTTACATTTCTTGGATCTCTATCCTTTTGTTCTTTTGAATTCCATTTTGATACTGAAATATCTTTTACATAATCTTCAATTGTTTCACCCTTTGGATGTTTCAAATATATGTTATCTGGGTCATTTGATAATTTCTTTCTTGAACCATCACTAGCCCATAACTCTTCCCATGGAATCTTTGCGGCAATCTTTTCAAAAAAGCTATCCTCAACTCTTTCACCATCTTGAGCCTTGGGGAATTCAAACCATGTATATCTTTTAAATTCAGGTATACTGAATAAATCCTTTGTGTATTCCCAAATATTCTTATATTCACTTATTCTTTTCTTTTGTGGGCCTACTGTATGAGGATATGTTGTTTCCCATCTTACTAATGATAAATATAATCTAATATCTGAATCAGTAACATAATCACCAAATAAGAATCTATTTGTTTCAAGTCTCTTATCTAGCTTTTCTAATGAATCGTGGAAATCTATATAACCTTCATTATATGCTTCCCATGATGTTGCAAACCACATTCTATATCTTGCGTTATTTATTGTTGGAAATAACCAATCATTGAATTCATCAATTTCTTTTCGATATTTTACAGGATATAAATCTGGTGCGTCAGGCTTTTGAAATTTTCTAAATTGAACTTCTAAATAATTACTTAATCTGTGATAATCATTATTAACTGCCTTCTTTGTTTTAAGATCAACAATTGTTGGTGTTGTTGGTCTTCCTTTAAATCCAGGTTGTGCATTTTCATATGCTTGTGATAAGAAATAAAAACCTGTTGATGGATCTTTATAATCTTTTTGATCTGGGAAGGCATGACCATATACACCTTTTCCTAATGGCCCTGTTGTAATATCATCAAAAACATCTTCAAGACCTAAAATATCTCTTACAATTAAAGGTCTATTAGACCAATGACAACCATGCTTCCAATAAATCGTATATCTACCTTTTTCTACAGGTAATTCATTTTCTTTTTCACCAAATGGTGTAATTAATTGATTTGCTTGTCTAACAAATACACCTCTTGAATCAGTTTCTGCTGATGACTCAATTGGTCTAGTTCTTACTCCAACCTCTTTTGCAAATTTTTCAGCTAGTTCATCAATATTATTTGTATTATTATTTTTTTTATGTGCTCCTATGCTGCATGAATCAAATCCCATTATTTTTCCCTCTTTTCATATTTATTTAGTAGGATTTATATTTTTTTAAAATCCAACTTATAGTTGGATTAATTTAATATTTTCCCTTTATAATACCTAATGACTTCACTTCCTAATTCATCATCATACCTATAATCTCTTGGAAGGTAAAGTCTTTCATTATAAAAAGCATTACCTACATACTTAAATGCTGTTTTATATCTTTTAAAATCTCTTGAATTATTATAAAAACTATAATCAGCTAGATTTGCATGAATGAATATGTCATATTCATTTGCTCTTAGAGTTATTTTATTAATTAGATTATAAAATACTCCTTCATAATCTTTTTTTACTGCCGCATTTACTAATAATGCTTCCTTAACAGAATCAGTTATTATTTCTGCAACTCCGATAAGTATATTATTTTCATATGCTAATTCAATAAAATCAGCTCGTTTTAAATCTTTTTCTGTATCTTTAATACTTTTGTTATCTGAATAATAATCATTAAGCAATTTATTAATATCTTTTCTATCATTATCATCAAAATGATCCTTATATACGATGTTCTCATTAATAATTGGTTTTATATCATTTCTTTTTTCTCCATCAAACAAATAGTCATCTGGTAAAAAGAATCCAACACCAGCTTGATTTTTCACTCTTTCTCTATCTGCTTCTTTTATATATTTAAATGCCATCTTGGTTCTTACAAAACCTAAATGCTCATATAAAGAAATAGTTCTAGGATGTGTAAATGTATATATTTCTTTTCCCTCTAATGATGCGACTAATTTATTAATTATATCTTTTCCAATACCTTTACCTTGATAAAGCGGATTTAACGCAACATTATAAATAATTGCATAGTTTGAATTTGCGATTGCTCTTGAAAAACCAATTAACTTATCATCATCAAAGGCATATATTTTATACTGGCTATTTATAAAAGCTTCTTTAATTTCATCTACATTATCAATTTTTCTTCCACCAAAAGCCATTTCTAATATGTTTTTTACATCATTAAAATTTACTTTTTCATCTGTTGTTTTATAAATAATACTCATAAATATCCCCTTTTTACAGCAAATAAAAAGGCAGGATATAATAATCCTGCCGAATTTATAAGTTCATTTAAAAAGCGTAGTAGGAATTATTATTGAAAATACTCTTAAATTGTCTTAATTTCATATACATCATATTACACATAATAATTCCTCCTTTATAATTAAATAGTTTCTAACGCATTTTTTAAATCTTCAATTATATCATCAATATGCTCTGTACCAATTGATAATCTAATTGTATTACCATAAATTCCAACATTAGCTAATTCTTCTTCAGTCATTTCTGAATGTGTTGTTGATGCTGGATGAATTACTAATGACTTAACATCGGCAACATTTGCAAGAAGTGAGAAAATCTTTAGGTTATCAATAACCTTCTTAGCTTCTTTTTCTCCACCCTTTACATCAAATGTAAAGATAGATCCTCCACCATTAGGGAAGTACTTCTTATATAATTCTTGTTGCTTCTTATCCTTTGCAATTGAAGGATGGTTAACCTTTAATACCTTTGGATGGTTTTCTAAGAACTTAACAACCTTTAATGCATTTTCAACATGTCTTTCAACTCTTAAAGATAAAGTTTCTAAGCCTTGTAATGCAATAAACGCATTAACTGGTGAAATTGCAGCACCTGTATCACGTAAAAGAATTGCTCTAATATAAGTTACAAATGCTTGTGGACCTACTGCATCATAGAATGATACACCATGATAAGATGCATTTGGTTCAACTAAATGCTTAAACTTTCCACTCTTCTTCCAATCAAACTTACCACCTTCAATAATAACACCGCCTAAGCCTGTGCCATGTCCTGTGATAAACTTAGTTGCTGAATGTACTACAACATCTGCACCATATTCAAGTGGTCTTACTAAGTAAGGTGTTGCGAATGTTGAGTCTACAACAAGTGGAATATTGTGCTTATGTGCTACTTTTGCAATTGATTCAATATCAACAACATCAGAATTTGGATTTCCTAATGTTTCAATGAATACAGCCTTAGTATTTTCCTTAATTGCCTTTTCAATTTCATCTACTTCAGGCTTAACAAATGTTGTTGTAATACCATAATTAGGTAATGTGTGCTGTAATAGGTTAATTGAACCACCATAAATATTATTAGCGGCTACAATATGATCACCTGCAAAAGCTAATGCTTGAATTGTATATGTGATTGCTGCAGCACCTGATGCAACAGCTAATGCACCAGAACCATTTTCTAATGCTCTAATTCTTTCTTCAAAAACTCCCTGTGTAGGGTTTGTTAATCTACCATAAATATTTCCAGCATCTCTTAGACCAAATCTATCAGCTGCATGCTGGCTATTATTAAATACATAAGATGATGTTAAATAAATAGGAACTGCTCTAGCTCCTGTTGCAGAATCTGGGTTTTCCTGTCCTGCGTGTAATTGAAGTGTTTCAAATCTATAATTATTGCTCATAATAATTCTCTCCTTATTTTTTCTTTTTCATTTTTATTTTTTGTTTATGTCATTAAATTAAATTTCTAAGTGAGCCACACATGACATTATGACTCCCCTTTATTTTGTTTTCCATAAGGCCCATACATCGACCATCCATAATAATCATAATATCAGCTCCCTTCTTAATTCTTACCTTTCCTACTAGTTTACTAGGATTACTTATATTATAAACTAAAAATTTTTAATGTCAACACTG
>JAEELJ010000068.1 GCA_016288855.1 Acholeplasmatales bacterium | reverse complement strand
TTCATATTCATTTACAAGTGGTACATGGCAGGTATTAGATTCAAGCTCTAATGTAATAATTGAATTTGAATTAAGTCAAACTTATTCAAATTTATGGATTGCATCAGAACAAATATTAACTGCCAGCTCATATAAATTAACAAACGGAAGTAGCACATACTCTTGGACACAAAGTAGTAGTCAACAAACATATTAAAATCATAAAACTCACCTTTCTTTTAGGTGAGTTTTATTTTTTTTGGTATAATAATAAAGAGGTGATTTGTATGACTAGAGATGAAAAAATTGACAATATTAAAAAAGCTTTAAATATAGAATATAAATATTTTAATTATGGATTGGATTTATTAAAAGTAAAAATAATAGATGATCCTAATATAGATGATTCTGAATTTAGAAGTGAAGATTTATCTATAGTATTTAAGGAATCATATTTTAATAGCGCCTCTTTACATGAACTTGTATCTCAATCATTCCATGAGGCAAGACATTTCTATCAATATGTACAAATTAATTTTAGAGATGAGCTTTTAAATAAGAATATATATGTTGAAGATATAGAATTAATTAATAGATGGAGTAATGAATTTAAAAATTATAAAAGACCAAGTGGCAATATAGATTTAGATTATGAATTCTTAGATCAGGATATTGAGCTTGACGCAATGACATTTACTTATTATTTAACATTAAAGCTTTTTAATTTAAAACTTTATATACCTAAATATATTGAAGAAAGATTTTATAATAGATTAGAAAAATTTGAAAAAATATATGGATAAAAAATGGCATTTAGTTTGACTAAATGCCTTCATTTTTATATTTATTTTCAATAAATGTATTTTCCTTTTCATAATCACTAATAGTATATATAACTTTAATTCTTGAATAAATTAAACAAGCAAGAATTATCTTAATAAAATCAAATATATAGAAATAATTAATGCAAGCATTAAATATGAATATGAAATCCTTTGGAGTATTTAGATAATATGCTTCAATAATTGCAAAATAAATACTACCAAATAAATAATCAACTAAAATACCTAAAATACTTAATACATATTTTAACCATTTATTATCCTTATTTGATGCTTTAGATATTATCATTGCTTGGAATAAGAATCCTATAATGTAACCAAATGTTGGAGAGAATATATAATGCATTCCACCACCAGATGAGAAAACAGGTATTCCAAATAAGCCCATTAATATATATGTTAGGATAACTATTGTTGATTTTTTAAAACCTAATATTAATGCAATTATAGTTACTGCGAAGGTTTGTAATGTTATAGGTACAATACCTGTTGGAATAGTTATTTTTGATGTCACTATTAATATTGCAAGAAGTATAGACATCATGCAAATATCTTTTACTTTTAACTTCATTTTCAATCACCATTTTCAATTGTACATTTTTTGCAAAAATAAGTAAAGCTCATTTTACATCTAATTATTTAAAATTATTGCCTTTATCTCATAAATTTGATAAAATAAAAGAAAGTTTTAATTGAGAGGTTAATGAATTATGGCAACAAAAAATAAAAACGATGAAAAAGCTTTACAACAGGCTAAGGCAAAGATTGTAGCAAAGAATCAAGCAAATAAAGCTGCAGCTGAACCAAAGGAAGTTTCTATTTCATTATTTGAAAGAAATGCAAAAATTTATAATAAAAAGGGATTAAGAAGAAGCTTTGCTTCTTTTAAGGAAAGATATTCTGAATTTTTACAAGTTATGCCTTTATCAGCTAGAAATAAATTTGTATTAGAAGTAACATTAGATAAGTCTTGTGTTGAAGCATTTATTAAATTATTACAGGATAATGAATTTGAAGTATTAGGTAGTATTAATTATTATAATTTAGAAAATGCTGTTAATGATTACAATGCTAATAAGGCATTATATCAAGCACAGGCTGGTGCAATTGAAGCAATTGCAAAAGATGTTGAATTAATGAAGAAGGATAAGGAATTATATAAGAATATCGAAAATGAAGATTCAGTATTCTGTTTCTTACCATATAATTCAAAGGTAGAAACATTATTTGAATTCATTGGCGCATATAAGGATTTAATTCTTAATTTTGCTAAGGAAAATGATATTACAATTATGTTCAAGGTTACAGCTTATTGTAATCAGGTAGAAGGATTCTTTGGATTCAATTTCTTTGACGCAGATCAAAAGGAAGAAACAGTTGTTGATTTTGCATCTAGAGTATCTATTATTGCTGATTTAAATAGTAGATTATCAGTATTCAATGCCGGATTATTATTATCTGGTGTTGGTGAAAACGAAGATGAGTTAAATGTATTAAATACTCATATCGTTGTACAAAATATTAAATATACAGAAGATTCAAAGTAAAAAATTACGGGTTCCATATGAACCCGATTTTTTATGGGAATAAAAAAAGGAGCTTTCGCTCCTTATATTATGCTTTAATACCGCCAGATGTAATTCCTAAATCCTTATATGCATATTTTAAGCCGTAATTTTTATATTCAGTTTGTGCTTGATCAGTAAAGAAGAATATATCTACATATACTGTAGGTAATTCCTTCTTATAGAAGAATGGGAATTCAAATGTAGATTTAGGGAATTTTTCAATCTTCATATCAGTAAATTTGAAAGTAACAAGACCAGAGTTAACATTCATATTAACTTTCTGTTTTGTTAAACTTGAATATGCTGTATATGAACCAACATTTGATAATACACATACCTCAGCAAGTAATGATGTTTCAAGATTTGTAACAGTTAAATAAGGCATATTAGCTGAATCTTTCCAAGTTACCTTTAATTGGAAATCTACTAAATCATATTCAGTATTAGATTCAGTATCCCAATCTGTACATGTAAATGTATAGCTGAAAAGGTCTGTTTCACTTGAAATATATTCAATATCAGTAAATATCTTATCTGCATATTCAGTACTATTATAAATTGTATTTGGTTCACCTGTTACAAAGGCAGTTGCTTTATTTTTACTAAATTTAGATGCACCAACAATTGTTGAAATTATTAAGAATAATGCAACAACTGTACCAACTACTATTATTAAAGATAACGGATTTCTACCAAAATGAAATTTCGTTTTTGTTCTTTCGCTATTCTTGTTTTCTATATTAGACATCTATAACACCTCACAATTCTATATTATATCAAAATAATAGATAATTAACATAGTAAAGTTACTATTTATCATTTAAATGATATGTTTAAAATATATTTAAAATGTAAGCGTTTCAAAAAAATAGTCGCATTTACGATATAGTTTTGGTTTTTTCATTGACTATTAACGTCAAAAAAAGTATAATGAAATAGTAAAGTTTGTTTACAACAATATAATAAGGAGGAAAAAATGGATAAAGTATTGGCCATTATCCTTATTATTTTGGGTGTTATATTAGGTGCTTTATTAGGTGCTTTTATAAGCTACCGTTTTATTTCAAAAAGAAATGAAAAAATTGGAGCTTCAGCAAAGGCAAAAGCTGAAGAAATTATTAACAATGCCAACGATGAAGCAGAAAATATAAAGAAGCAAAAACTTCAAGAAGCTAAGGAAGAAATTGCTTCTTTAAAAAAGGATGCTGAATCTGATATTAGGGAAAGGAAGTCTACAGTCGTTGAACTTGAAAATAAGTTAAATCAACGTGAAGAGACTTTGGACCGTAGATCATCTAACTTAGATAAGAGAGAAGAAAACTTAAATTCTAAGGAAAACAAGATTGATCAGCAAAAAGCAGAATTAGAACAACAAAATAATAAGGTAGAAGCTATTTTACGAGCTCAAGAAAAGAAATTATCTGAAATCGCTGAATTATCTCCAGAGGAAGCTAAAAAGATTATCATGGAACAGGTTCGCGAAAGTATTAAGGATGAAATTGCTACCTATATTAAGGAAGAGGAAGAAAAGGCTAGAGATGAGGTTAAATCAAAAGCTAAAAATATTCTTGCTCTTGCAATGCAAAAGTATGCTGGTGAAACAGCAGGAGAAGTTACAGTTACTACTGTAGCATTACCTGATGAAGGCATGAAGGGTAGAATTATCGGTAGAGAAGGAAGAAACATCCGCGCTTTAGAATCTTTAACTGGTGTTGATTTAATTATTGATGATACTCCAGAAGCTGTAGTATTATCAGGATTTGACCCAGTAAGACGTGAAATAGCCAAACGTTCTTTAGAAATTTTAGTTAGTGATGGTAGAATTCACCCAGCTAGAATTGAAGAAGTAGTTGAAAGATGCAGAAATGACGTCGAAATGATTATGCGTGAAAAGGGAGAAGATGCATTATTCCAATGTGGCGTTGGTAAGATGCACCCTGATTTAGTAAGATTACTAGGACGCTTACATTTCCGTACATCATACGGACAGAATGTTTTAAAGCATTCTATTGAAACAGGTATGCTAGCTGGTAAGATGGCAGCAGAAATTGGTGAGAACGAAGCTCTTGCTAGACGAGCTGGATTATTACATGATATTGGTAAGGCTGTTGACCATGAAATTGAAGGAAGCCATGTTCAAATTGGTGTTGAGCTTGCAAGTAAGTATCATGAACCAAAAGAGGTTATTGATGCAATTGCATCACATCATGAGGATGTTGCACCACATTCAATTATCGCTGTATTAGTTGCAGCTGCAGACGCATTATCAAGTGCTAGACCTGGTGCTAGATCAGATAGCTTAGAAAATTATACAAAGAGACTTGAAGCTCTAGAAAATATTTCTAATAATATTAAGGGTGTTCAGTCAAGCTTTGCTATACAAGCTGGTCGCGAGATTAGAGTAATTGTTAACCCAGATCAGGTTGATGACCTATCAACATTTGCAATTGCTCATCAGGTAAAAGAAGAAATCGAAAAGAATCTTCAATATCCTGGTACAATTAAAGTAACAGTTATTAGAGAAACTCGTGCTACTGATACTGCAAAATAAATAATAAAAAAGAGTGGTATATCCACTCTTTTATTAGTTTATGGAGGTACTATGAAAATATTATATTTAGGTGATATTGTAGGCGAAAATATGATAGATGTATTAAAAAATCACCTACAAGAAATCAAGCAAGAATATAAAATTAATATTGTTTTTGCTAATGCTGAAAATGTATCTTCAGGAAAAGGATTAACAGAAAAGCATTATAAGCAACTAAAATCATTAGGTATTGCTGCTTTTACAATGGGAAATCATACATTCTCTAAAAAGGAAATATTTGATTATATGGATAAGGAAGATGTAACATTATGTATTCCTGCCAATATCCCAACAAAGCAAGGTAAAAAGGTTTTATATGTAAAATATAATGATAAGGTTATTGCATTAGTTAATATGATGGGTAGAGTATATCAAAATACTCCATTAGATGATCCATTTAAAACTATGGATAATCTACTTAATGATATAAAAGCCGATTATATAATTGTTGATTTCCATGGAGACGCTACATCTGAAAAGAAAGCCTTCTTTTATGATTTTGCAGGACGTGTTTCTGCAGTAGTAGGTTCTCATACACATACTCAAACATCTGATAATATGGTTTATAATAACACATGCTTTATTTCTGATATGGGAATGGTTGGAGATTATAATTCAATATTAGGTGATGATATAAATATGGTTATTGAACGTTTTAGAACAGGAGTTTTTACTCCATTAAAGGTTGCTAAAACAGGAGAAGCAATTATATCTGGTGTTGTATTAGATTTAAATGGTAATAAAAATACCATTGAAAGGGTTTATAAGAAATATAATTACTAGATTTATATTAATAACTAGTGTATAATTCTTTCGGTGATAAATATGAAAAAGGAAAAAGTAAAAATTGAACTTCCTGATTTAAAGAAAGCTCGTTTAAGAAGAAATATTGCAGTTGAAACAATTCATTATGAAACAAAAGATGAATTTAAGGGTATGGGTATTGGAAGAACATATCACATATTCACATATGGATGCCAAGGTAATGAAGCAGCATCTGAGCAACTTGCTGGTATATTAGAATCAGTTGGATATACTCATGCCAAAGACCCTTATGATGCAGATGTTGTTTTATTAAATACTTGCGCAATAAGAGAAAATGCTGAACAAAGAATATGGGGTGTTTTAGGTCAATTAAAGAGTAGAAAAATTGCCCATCCTGATATGATTATAGGTATTGTTGGTTGTATGCCTCAAGAAGAAAATGCAACTAAGAAATTAGAAGAATCATATCGCTTTGTTGATATAGTATTAGGTACACATAATCAGCATCACCTTCTAGATTTAATTTCTAAGGCACATAAGCTAAATCAACGAGTATTTGAGGTTTTATCTACTGAAGGTAATATATTAGAAGGTGCACCTGTAAAAAGAGAATATAAGCATAAAGCATGGGTTAATATCATGTTTGGATGTGATGAATTCTGTACATATTGTATTGTACCTTATACAAGAGGTAGAGAGCGTTCAAGAGCAAAGGATGATATCTTAGCTGAAATTAGAGGATTAGTTAAGGATGGATATCAAGAAGTAACATTACTTGGACAAAATGTTGATGCATATGGTAAGGATTTAGGACCTGATTATACATTTGGTGACTTATTATATGATATTGATAAAACAGGTATTAAAAGAGTACGCTTTACATCATCTCACCCAAGAGATTTAGATACTAAAACAATGCTTGCTATGCGTGATTGTAAGTCAGTTATGCCACATCTACATTTAGCATCTCAATCTGGTAATAATGAAGTTTTAAAGAGAATGAATAGAAAATATACTAAAGAATTATTCATGGAAAAAATCAATGAATTAAGAAGCTATGTTCCTGATGTTTCTATTACAACAGATTTAATTGTTGCATTCCCTGGTGAAACTGAAGAGCAATTTAAGGATACATTAACATTTGTCTCTGAAGCTAAATTTGAAGGTGCATACACATTCATTTATTCTCCAAGAGAAGGTACTCCTGCAGCAACATGGCCAAATCCTTTAACTGAAGAAGAAAAGCATGATAGATTAAATAGATTGATGGAAATCGTAAATGAAGGATATCTTAACGGACATAAGAGATTCTTAGATCAAGATGTAAATGTATTAGTTGATGGAGAATCTAAAAATGGAAATGGAATGCTTATGGGATATACAGAGCATAACAAGGTTTGCCATTTTAAGAGTGATGATTTATCACTTGTAGGAAAGATCGTTAAGGTTCACGTTACTGAAGTTAAATCTTGGTTCATGATAGGTGAACTAAAAAATGAAGAATAATCTTTCGTATATAAAAGAATATTTTAATTCCTTAGAGGAAGTGAAAAGAATTCATGAGCTAGAACCTTTAATTGATAATAATAAAGAAATTAAAGAAAAGCTTGATGATCTTTTAGATTTACAGCATAGATTAGTTCATTCAAAATATTATAAGGAATCTAACAGAGACGAATTAGAGGAATTATATAATCAAAAGAAAAATGAATTAATTAATTTACCATTCTTAGAAGAATATTTAGAATTACTAGATATTGTTGATGAAATGCTTAAGAATTATTCTTATAAAATATCTCAATCAATAGAAAAGGATATTAATGGGTAATTTATTAATAAATTAAGGCAGAAATACTGCCTTTTTTTCTTGTTTTTATGAATATTCATATATTTTAAGAAAAAAATAATAATTATTACTATTTAAAAAGTTTAGCGCACTTGACATTTTTATTTTGAAAAGATATAATTAATATGGTTTTTATTTTAACCTATAAAATAAATATAATATTGGTTTTATTTGAAAGGAATTTTTAAGATGGAAGAGAAGCAAATTAAGGAAGTATTAAAAAAGTTTTTAGTAGATGAATTAGGCGTTGATGGAGATGCATTAAAGGATGATTCTGAATTATTTGGTGATGAAATCGGTCTTGACTCAATTGATTCAATCGAATTAATTTCATGTATTGATGATAATTTCGGTGTTTCTATGACAGGTGTTGATAGAGAACATTTCCAAAGTGTTAATACATTAACAGCTTATATTTTAGCTCATCAAAATTAAGATTTTTATGATTGCAGGCCAGTATAAGCTTGCAATCTTTTTTATTAATATAGATTTATAAATAGATTAGTTGTCATTAAAGGAGAATATAGTATGACTGAAAACAAGGATAGAGTAGTTATTACTGGTTTAGGTATGATTAGTGCAATCGGACACAATGTAGAAGAATGCATTAATGCCGCAAAAGAAGGAAAGAGTGGTATTGCTGAAGCTAAGTCAGTATGTACAGATAACTGCTACTCTAAGCTAGGTGCTGAAGTTAAAGATTTTAATATGGACATTCCTGGTACTGAAGGAATGGATAGAGTATCTAAGTTAGCAATTACTGCTTCAATGGAAGCTTGTAAGGATGCAGGATTAGATGATTTCAATAACTCAGAAAGAGTTTCTGTAATTATGGGTTCTTGCGTTGGTGGAGCAGTTTCTATTGAAGGATATTATAAAAATGGAAAAACTAAAGAAGATGTATTAAGAATGCCAATTGGTACAATCGCTAATGATGTTGCATTAATACATCATGCTGGTGGTGTTGTTACTAACGTTGCAAATGCATGTGCTGCTGGTACTATTTCAATTGCTTATGCATGTGATTTAATTCGTGCTGGTAAGGCTGATATTGTTTTAGCAGGTGGTTCTGATTCATTTGCATCTGTTCCTTATGCAGGATTCTTAGCATTACATGCCCTAGATCCAGATGGATGCTCACCATTCAATCACCTATCAGGTATTACACTTGGTGAAGGTGCTGGTGTTGTAGTAGTAGAATCTTATGAGCATGCAAAGAAGAGAAATGCTCATATGTATTGTGAGGTTTTAGGTCAAGGTGTTACATCTGATGCTCACCATATCACAGCACCAAGAGATGACGCTATGATGCAGGTTGAAGCTATGGAAAGAGCTTTAAAGACAAGTGGTGTTAAGAAAGAAGATATTGGATATATTAATGCCCATGGTACTGGTACACATAAGAATGATGAATCTGAATTCTTAGGTGCTCATAAGGTGTTTGATGGCGCTAATGATAATTTATCAATTTCATCAACAAAGGCAATGGTTGGTCACTGCTTAGGTGCAGCTGGTGCAGTTGAAGCTGTATTTACAATTCGTTGCTTAACTGATCAGGTTGTTTTACCAACTTTAGGATTTAGTGAAGCTGATTTAGAAACATTAAAGGAAAGAGCTGGTGCAATTGATTTTGTTCCTAATAAGGCTCATAAGAAGGAATTACATACAGTTATGTCAAATAACTATGCATTTGGTGGTAATGATGCATCTATAGTATTTGCTGATCACCAAGGCGACGTTAAGGTTAATGAATATAATGATAAGGTTGCAGTAACTGGCTTTGGTGTATTAACTCCATTATCTAATAATGTAGAAGAATATAAAGCAAACATTGATACATTTGTACCAGAAAATGCATCTATTCATACAACATATGAAGATCAATTATTTGATACAGTAGGATTAAAAAGAGCATTCTATCGTAAGCTTGATAATTTATCAAAGATGCAAGCTATTTCTGGTATGCAAGCATTAATGAATGCAGGTATTACTGTAACAGAAGAAAACGATAAGAATATTGGTATTGTTGTTGGTACATCTGAAGGTGCATTATCTACATGCTGCCAATTCCAAGAAAATATTTGTGAGAAGGGTAATGAAAATGGTAGTGCATTTAATTTCCCTAATACAGTTTATAATGCCGCAGGTGGATATTTATCAATCTGTTCAGGTATAAAAGGATACAATGTAACTGTTACAAATGGTGCACAGGCTGGTCTACAGTCAGTTGCATATGCAGTTGATGTATTAAGAAATGGTGTGAATGATACAATCTTAACTACAGGTATTGATGAAAATACTGAAGTATCAACTGAATTATTTAATAAGGTTGGTTTAATTGCAGACAACAAGACATTACCATTTGAAGGAAACAAAAAAGGATTTACTTTATCTGATGGTGCTGTTTCATTAATATTAGAAAATGAATCTAAGGCTTTAGCTAGAGGTGCTAAGGTTTATGCACATATTACAGGATATGGTATGGCTCACCAATCAGTTAGATATGCTGAAATTAATGGTACTGATGTTGCATTAGAAAAGGCAATAAATTTAGCATTAAAGGATGCTAATTTAACAATTGATGATATTGATGCAGTAGAATCATTCGCAAATGGATTTGCTGATATTGATAATATTGAAGTATCAGTTTTATCTAAGGTATTTGGAAATAAGCTAGATAATTTGGCATTATTTGCAATAAAGGAAAACCTAGGTGAAGCAAGAGCTGCTGGTGCTATGGCACAAGTACTTGATGCATCATTATTATTAGATGGTTCATTAGAGCATAAGAATGCTTACTATATTTCTAATGGTAAGGCAGAAAAGAAATCTTATAACAAGAAAGAATTAAAGAATATCTTAGTTACATCATATGGTGCAGCAGGTTCTTATACTGCAATCATTGTTTCTAAGTAATATTGGAGGATATAGTTATGAAAGTTGCAATCGTTACAGGTGCTTCAAGAGGTATCGGTAGAGCTTGTGCAATAAAATTAGGAAGCTGTGGATATACAGTTGTTGTTAATTACTCTTCAAGTGAAGCAAAGGCACAAGAGGTTTTAGATATCATTAAAGCTAATGGTGGAGATGGTATGATTTATAAGGCTGATGTTTCTAAGCTTGATGAAGTTAAGGCATTAGTTAAAACAGTTTTTGCTACATACAAGCAAATTGATGTATTAGTTAATAACGCTGGTATCGCAAGAGATGAATTCTTACTAACAATGTCTAGTGAAAACCTAGATAAGTGCTTTGACCTAAATGTTAAGGGCTATTTCTATATGGCTCAGCAGGTAGGCTTAAAGATGTTTAGAAAGAAGAGTGGAGTTATTATTAATATGTCATCTGTTTCAGGTGAATTCTCTATTCCTGGTCAAACAGTTTATTCAGCAACTAAGGGTGCTGTAAATCAGTTCACAAGAACTCTTGCTAAGGAAATGGCACCATACGGTGTTAGATGTAATGCAGTAGCTCCAGGATTCATTTTAACTGAAATGATGGATGCTATTCCTGAAGAAAAGAAGGAAGAATATATTAAGCATATTCCAGAAGGTAGATTTGGTACTGTTGAGGATGTTGCAGAGCTTGTTTATACATTATGTGACGATAAGCTTTCATATATTACAGGACAAGTAATTACTATTGATGGAGGTTTATCACTATAATGCTAAACATTAATGACATTAATAAGAAGATAAAGCAACGTCCACCTTTCCAAATGATTGAACGTGTGCTTGAATTAGAGCCTGGTAAAATGGCTAGAGGTACAAAGTGTGTATCAGTAAATGAACCATATTTTATGGGACATTTCCCTGGCGCACCTATTATGCCTGGTGTATTAATTATTGAATCATGTGCTCAATTATGCTCATTTGTATTTGATACTGATGCATCTGATGAAGAAAAGCTTTATGTAATTGTTAAGGTTGATAATTTTAAATTTGCAAAGCCTGTTATTCCTGGTGATGTATTAGATATAACAGTAACATTATCAAAGACTATGGGACCTTTAGCAGTATTTGATGCTAAGGTAATGGTCGATGGTGAATTAAGAGCAAAAGGAACTATGACATTTACTAGTGCCCAAAAAGATAAGATTTATGGCTAATAGTTAAGGTGGTATTATTATGAAAAAGATTTTAGTATTAAACGGAAGTCCTAAAAATGATAATAGTAGTACAATGTGGGTAACAAAGGCCTTTGTAGAAGGCTTATTATCTACAGGTAAATATGAGGTTGAATATGTAAATCTTTCTTCATTAAATATAAAGCCTTGTACAGGATGCCTTTCTTGTTGGGGAAGAACTGCAGGAGAATGTGTTATTAAGACTGATGATATTCCAAGTTTTAAGGCTAAGGTAGAAGAATGTGATATATTTATTGAATCATTCCCTTTATTTTTCTTTGGTATGCCAGGAACAATGAAGGTATTCACAGATAGAATGCTATCAATGATGAATACATATCGTGGTCAAAATGCACCAGAAAATGGTGAATCATTCCATGGTATTAGAAACCCAAAGCCTGAAAGAAAATTTGTAGTTATATCAAGTTGTGCTTATACTGAATCTAAGAATATTTATGAACCTTTAAGGATGCAGTATGACTACATTTGTGGAAAGGGTAAATATACGTTTATTGGTGTTCCACAATTAAAGACATTGATTGATTTAAAAAATGAAAAGAAAATATCAAGATATCTTTCTAAATTTACTGAAGCTGGTATTGAATTTGCAAATAATGGTTGTCTTTCTTCTGAAACTGAAGAATTACTATTAAAAGCTCCATTCACTGAAAGCGGATATAAAGTATTTTTAGATAATTTCTGGCACGAAGAGGAAGAAAAAGGTAAATTGATAAAGAAATAAAAAGGGAGGAATATTAGATGTTTGAAGAAATAAAACGACTTCTAATTGAAAATGCTAACTGTGACCCAGATAGTATTACACCTGATGCATTATTAAAGGAAGACTTAGGCATTGATTCATTATATGCAGTTGAATTAATTTTGTATCTTGAAGAAGAATTTAATATAAAAATCGAATGGGAAGATATTGAAAATTTAAAATATGTTTCCGATGTAGTTGATTTAGTAGAAAAGAAAATGGGAGAGAAGAAATAATGAAAAATTTAAATGATATTGAAAAATTAATTGAATTATTTGAAAAATCTTCATTAACTGTTATGGAAGTTGAACTTCCTGAATTAAAAGTAAAATTTGATAAAAGAAATTTTGATAAGCCAGCTAATGATGCAATAAATTTCCAAATTCCACAGGCATATAATCAAACTCAAAATAAAGAAGAAATTAAGACAACTGATGCAAGTGATGATTCTAATTGTAAATTTATTACATCACCACTTGTTGGTACATTCCATCAAGGACCTACAGCAAATGCTAATCCTTTAGTTAAGGTTGGAGATGTAATTCATAAGGGACAAAAGCTTTGTATGATTGAAGCAATGAAGGTTATGAATGAAATAACAGCAACTGAGGATGGTAAGATTTTAGAAGTATTAGTTAAAGATGGTTCAATGGTTGAATACGGACAAAAGCTATTTAAGATAGGTGATTAATTATGTTTAGAAAAATATTAATTGCTAATAGAGGTGAAATAGCTGTAAGAATTATTAGAGCTTGTAAAGAGTTAGGCATTGAAACAGTTGCAGTATATTCTAAGGCTGATGAGCATGCCCTACATAAGGAATTAGCTTCTGAAACTGTATGTATTGGAGAAGCAAGTGCTTTGGATTCTTACTTAAATATGGAACGCTTAATAAGCGCTGCATGCCTAACAGGATGTGATGCTATTCATCCAGGCTTTGGATTTTTATCAGAGAATCCTACATTTGCTCGTATGGTTGAAAAGTGTGGTCTTGTATTTATAGGCCCAAACCCAGATGTAATGGAAAAAATGGGAAATAAGGCTGAAGCTGTTGCTTCAATGATTTCAGCAGGTGTACCCGTTGTTCCTGGTTCTCATAAGGCTGTTACTATGGAAGAGGGTAGAAAGATTGCTGATGAGGTAGGCTACCCAGTATTAGTTAAAGCTTCTGCTGGTGGTGGAGGAAAAGGAATTAGAAAGGTTAATTCACATGATGAGTTTGAAGAACTTTATAATGAAGCTCATGAAGAAGCAATTAAATTCTTTGCTAATGGAGATATTTATGTTGAAAAATGCATAATTAATCCAAAGCATATTGAAGTTCAGCTTTTAGCAGATAAGCATGGTCATGTAATACATTTATTTGAACGTAATTGCTCAATGCAAAGACGTAATCAAAAAATGCTAGAAGAAGCTCCTTGCCAGTCTATATCTAAAGAATTAAAGCAAAAATTATATAAATCAGCTATTGATGCATGTAAATATGTTAATTATGATTCTGTAGGAACAATTGAATTCTTAGTAGATAAGGATGAAAATTATTATTTTATTGAAATGAATACACGTATTCAGGTTGAGCACTGTGTTACAGAAGAAATTACACATATTGATATTGTTAAAGCAATGATTAAATCTGCATATGGCCTAAATCTAGAATATAAGCAAGAGGATGTTAAATGCTTAGGATATGCAATTGAATGTAGAATAGCTGCTGAGGATGTTTCTAATGATTTCCGTCCATGTCCTGGTGAAATATCATTCCTACATATTCCAGGTGGTATGGGTGTAAGAGTTGATTCTAGTGTTTATCCAGGATATAAGATTTCACCTTATTATGATTCAATGATTTTAAAATTAATTGTTTTCTCTAAAACTAGATTAGAATGTATTAGAAAAATGCGTGCTGCTTTAGAGGAATTAATTATTGATGGAGTTAATACAACAACTGAATTCCATTATGTTTTATTACATGATCCAAAATACATATTAGGTAATTATGATACTTCATTCATTGAAAATTTCATAAAGGAGTTGAATTCAAATGCAAAACGCATTCGATAAAAGAAAAGAAGAGCTTAAAGAATTTGATGATGCAATGGAAAAGCTTAATCTTAAAAAGCGTGATAAGACTATCGTTGTTAAGCAAGTACCATCAGATTTAATGGATAAATGTAATAAATGTGGAAGATTTATCGTTAAAGAAGATTTAATTGCAAATTTAATGGTTTGTCCTTATTGTGGTCATCATAAGAGATTAAGTGCTAAAGAAAGATTAAATCAGGTATTAGATCCTGGTTATGAAATTATATTAAATAATATCGAAGAAAAACATCTCGATTTCCCTGACTATAAAGATAAATTAGATAAAGCAAGAGAAGAAACAGGTGATGATGAATCAGTTGTTTGTGCATCTGGTATGATTGATGGAATTAAGGTTTTAGTTGGTGTAATGAATTCATATTTTATGATGGGTTCAATGGGATCAGTAACAGGTGAAAAGATAACTCGTTTATTTGAGCTTGGAAATGAAAAGAAATTACCTGTTATTATGTTTACTTGCTCTGGCGGTGCTAGAATGCAAGAAGGTGTTATTTCTTTAATGCAAATGGCTAAGACTAGTGAAGCTGTTGGAAGATTTAATGAGCTTTATATAGCTGTATTAACAGATCCAACAACAGGTGGTGTTTCAGCATCTTTTGCTACCTTAGCAGATATTACACTTGCTGAGCCTAAGGCTTTAGTTGGATTTGCAGGAAAAAGAGTTATTGAACGTACTATAAAAGAAACCCTACCAGATGAATTCCAGACTGCAGAATTCTTATTAGAAAAGGGCTTCTTAGATGCTATAGTTTTAAGAAAGGATTTGAAGAAGAAACTAAATTTATTACTTCGTCTTCATAATTATAGATAATGAGTAATTTACAAGAAAATGAATTAAAAATAAAAGAAATGCAGTCAACATTATCTTCATTAAATCCTGAAAGTGAAGAATATAAGAATTTAGCTAATAAGCTATATAAATTTAAGCAAGAAACATATAAGGACTTATCTCATTGGGATAAGGTATGTATTGCAAGAAGCCAAGAAAGATTAAAGGCTAAAACTTTTATTGATAAGCTTATTACTGATTTCTTTGAATTACATGGTGATCAATTATTTAGTGATGACCAATCTATTATTGCAGGTATTGGTTATCTAGATGAAATCCCAGTAACAGTACTTGCACAAGCAAAGGGAACTAATACAGAAGAATCAATAAGAAGAAACTTCGGTATGACTTCACCAGAAGGATTTAGAAAAACTTTAAGACTTGCTAAGGAAGCAGAAAAATTTAATCGTCCTATCATCACTATAGTTGATACTTCAGGAGCATATCCAGGTAAGGGTGCTGAAGAGCGAGGACAAGCTAGAGCAATAGCAGAAAATATTATGGAATTTTCTAAATTAAGAGTTCCTGTAATTGCTATTGTTTTATCTGAAGGTGGTTCTGGTGGTGCTTTAGCATTAACAGTATCTGATTATGTATTCATGTTTGAGAATGCAACATATTCAGTATTATCACCAGAAGGATTCTCATCAATCCTATTTAAAAATTCAAAGACAGCTGAGGAAGCTGCTAATATTATGAAATTAACAAGCCATGATTTAAAAGAAATTGGTGTTGTTGATGAAATATTATATGAACCACTTGGTGGTATTAAGGTACCAACAGATGATTATATTGATCAATTGAAGCATAAGATATCAAAGCGTATTAAAAAGCTTCAAAAGACTGATACTGAAGAATTATTAGAAGATAGATATAATAAATTTAGAAGAATTGGATTATAGGAGGTCAAAATGGATTTATCATATTATATGCCTACTAAGGTATTAATGTCAGAAAACGTGATTGAAAAAAATAAGAGCATTTTTGGTATATATGGTAAATCTGCTCTTATAGTTACAGGTAGGAATAGTGCTAGGGCATGTGGTGCATTAGATGATGTTATTAATGCATTAAAAAGCTATAATATATCTTATTATATTTTTGATAAAATCATGCCTAATCCTACAGTTGATGTTTGCTATTTAGGTGCAAGTATAGCTAAAGAAAACAATTGTGATTTTATTATTGCAATTGGTGGAGGCTCACCTATGGATGCTGCAAAGGCTATAGCTGCATTAGCAAAAAATGATGTTTTGAAGGATGATGTTTTTAATTCTTCAAAATACCATGATATATTACCTATGATTTTTATTCCTACAACTGCAGGTACAGGTAGTGAGGTAACACAATATTCTATTCTTACTGATGATAAAAATAAAACTAAAACATCAATATCTAATCAATTATTCTTCCCAAATATTGCATTACTTGATGCTAAATATATGAAATCATTAGGCAAAGCTACAACAGTAAATACAGCACTTGATGCATTATGCCATGCCATTGAATCATTTTTATCAAAAAGAAATACCATATCTTCTGAGATATTTTCTAAAGAAGCTATTAAATTAATTGCAAGTGAATTTAATAATTTAAAGAAATATGATTTATCTATTGAAGATAGAGAAAAGCTTTTATATGCTTCAACTCTTGCAGGTATTTCAATTGCACATACATCAACTGTTGTAGTGCATGTTATGGGATATCCATTAACTTACTTCCGTGATATAGATCATGGTAGAGCAAATGGATTAGTATTAGTTGAATATTTAAGAATGGTTAATGATATTTATCCATCTAAGATAGATGAATTAAATAAACTATTGAATGTTAAATCTCTTGATGAATTAGATAATATTATTTCTAATCTTTTAGGAGAAAAAGAAAACATAACCTTAGATGAAATTAAAATGTTTGCATCTAATTCTATGCAAAAGAAGAATATATCTAATTCTATAATTGATATTAAAGAAGAAGATATCGTTAGAATGTATTCTAATGTATTTTTAAAATAAGAGGTAAATTATAAATGAAAATCGCATTTTTATTCGCAGGTCAAGGTGCTCAAGCAAAAGGAATGGGCATGGACTTTTATGAAAAATATGAATATGCTAAAGAATTATATGATTCAAATCCAGAAATAAGAGATTTATGCTTTTATGATAAGGATGAAGTCATTAATCAAACAGCATATGCTCAAAAAGCAATGCTTTTAACATCATATGTATATGCAGAATGCTTAAGAAAAGAAGGAATTGAACCTGAATTTGCTTGTGGTCTTTCTTTAGGTGAATATAGTGCATTAGCATTTGCAGGTGCTTGGGATTTAAATGATGCATTATATATTGTTAAAAACCGTGGTGAAATAATGCAAAATGCATTACCACTTGGAACAACTAAGATGGCTGCAATTATTGGTCTTGATAGAGAAAAAATTGAAGAAGTTTTAAAAACTATTGAAGGTGTTTGTGAAATTGCAAACTATAACTGCCCAGGACAAATTGTTATTACAGGTGACAATTTAGGTGTTGATAATGCAATGAAGGCATTAGCTGATGCTGGTGCATTAAAGGTAGTTGAATTAAATGTTTCAGGAGCATTCCATTCATCATTCTTAATTCCTGCATCTAAAGAATTAAGAAAAGTTTTAGATGAATTTAAGCCAAATAAACCTAAATACAATATTGTTTATAATGTTTCAGGTAAAGAAGAAGATAAGCCTTTAAATGATATATTAGAACAACAAATCTGTCATTCAGTATATTTTGAAGACTCAATTAGATATATGATTAGTAAAGGCGTAGATACATTTATAGAAATTGGACCTGGTAAAACATTACAAGGCTTCCTAAAGAGAATTGATAGAAAGCTTAAGTGCTATAATGTTTCTTCAGTTGAATCTTTAGAACAAACTATAGCTCAAATTAAAGGCCAAAACTAAAATGGATATTAATTATTTATATGATATAAATCAATTTCATATATATTATGTTGAAGAAATTGAATCAACTAATACTTATCTAAAAGAACACTATCATGAATTTCCAAAGCCTTCAGTTTTAATTGCTAAAAGACAAACAAAGGGTAGAGGAAGATATGATAGAGTTTGGGTAAGTGATGATGGTTTAATATTTTCTATACTATTTGATAAGCTTTATTATAATGAAATTATAGCGCCAATAGCTATTTCATCAGTATTAAAAAAATATAATATTAATTGTGGTATTAAATGGCCTAATGATGTTTATATAAATGGTAAGAAGCTTTCTGGTATATTAATTGAAAATATTTATACTAATAAATTAGAAGCATCAATTGTTGGTATAGGTATTAATAAGGATAATAAGAATAATGTTTTAGGTATTGGACTTAAAGATTATTTAGGTGATTTTAATAATATTGATTTAATAAAAGAAATAATATTAAAATATCAAGAATTATTATCTTATGATTTTAATAAATTACTTGCTATATATAAAGAATTATCAATTGTTATAGGTAAAAGAATAATATATAAAAATAAGATATATACTGCATCATCAATAGATGAAAAAGGATATCTTGTAATTGAAGATGGAATAAATTGTTATCATATATCATCTGATGAAATATCAATTAAAGAATCAATAATTGGAGCTGTAAAGAAATAAATTTTCATGCGAAGATTTAGAGCTTACAGCTCTTTTCTTTTTACCCAAAGACTTAAATAATAAAAAACACCCATTTTTGGGCATACTTAAAAGGAAAACCGTAGTTTTCA
>JAEELJ010000067.1 GCA_016288855.1 Acholeplasmatales bacterium | reverse complement strand
TTAGGAGTATAAAAAAATATGTGTTATTTAGCAAAAGGAACAGATTCATTTTGAACCTGTCCTTTTTTACTTTTTCTTAAATTCTTTAGTTGGTTGGTTGCTCTAACAACCTACCTACCAACCAGATTTTTTAAAGAATCTTAATTACGAATCCCTTTTAAATTACTTAATTACTCTTGCATAGAACTTTGCAGCTTGTAAATGTTCATCAGTAACATTTGATTCAAACTTAGCCTTACCAGTTCTATCAATAACATAATATTCATTTGGATTAATATCTTGTTTATTAACAACAAGCTTATTAGCATTCTTATATTCGATATAGCTTCTCTTTTCAACAATTGAAACTAAATCAGCAATAATTGCAGATGCTGTAGGAATAGATCCTGCACCCTTACCATAGAATGATAATTCAGCATTAGTAGAGCCTGTAAACATGATTGCGTTAAATTCATTAGTTACAGCTGATAATGGGTGTCCGAATGGAACCATTGTTGGTTCAACACGGATAATACAGTTGTTGCCATTTCTATGTGATGATGCAACAAACTTTAATACATATCCTTCCTTCTTAACTAATTCTAAGATATTCTTATCAATTCCAGTAATACCGTAATGATAAATATCATCATTACTAATATTTCCTTGGTATGCTAAAGATGATAAAATATTAATCTTTCTAACACCATCTAAGCCTTCTAGGTCAGCAGTTGGATTTGCTTCTGCGAAACCATTCTTCTTAGCTAATTCTAATGCTTCTTCAAATGATAAATTTTCATCTGACATTTTTGTTAAAATGTAATTTGTTGTACCATTTACGATACCATAAATATCATTTACTTCATTAATCTTAGTATTATCAATTAATGAACGAATAATAGGAATTCCTCCACCAACTGATGCTTCAAATAAGAATGAACAATTATTCTTATGAGCTATATCTAAGAATTCTTCTAAATGCATTGAAACAACTTCCTTGTTTGAAGTGATAACATTCTTACCCTTCTTTAAGCATCCAGAAATAACCTGGTAAGGAACATCATGTCCACCTAATGCTTCAACAACTGTTTCAATTTCTTCATCGAAGATAATATCATTAATATCAGTAACTAGCTTATCTCCTAAAATTTCTTTTTTAGTAGGTAAGTCAAATACCTTTTTCATTTCAAGGTTGTACTTCTTCTTTATATTTTCAACTAAAGAATATACTCCTCTACCAATTGTACCATATCCAAATAAACCTAATTTCATTTTCAATTCCCTCTCTTATTCCTATTTTATAATGTTTTTACAGCATCAACTATAGTCTTAATTGCATCTTGCGCTGCAACTTCAGTCTTTTCCATTGTGCTTCTTAATTTGAATTCAACAACACCTTCAGCTGCTCTTCTACCAACTGTAATGATGTATGGAACACCAATTAATTCCCAGTCCTTAAATTTAAATCCTGGTTTAGCATCTCTATCATCCAAGATAACTTCAACACCATTTGCATTTAATTCAGCATAAATCTTTTCTGCAAGTTCAACTTGTGTTTGATCCTTAGCTGAAATTGGAACGATTACTGCATGATATGGAGCAACATTAAGTGGCCACTTAATACCTGCTTCATCGTGATACTGTTCAACGATTGATTGTAATGTTCTCGTTACACCAATTCCGTAACAACCCATTACCATAGGAACGTTTTCTCCCTTTTCATTAACGTAAGTACACTTCATTGCTTCACTGTACTTAGTTTGTAGTTTGAATACCTGACCAACTTCGATTCCTCTTGCTGACTTCATAGGCTTGCCACAAACAGGGCATAAAGAACCTTCATTTGCAAGTCTTAAGTCGCAAACCTTACCTGTAAAGTCACGACCAAATTTAACATTTGCTAAATGATAATCCTTTTCATTTGCGCCAACATAGAAGCCATTATGGCCTTCTAATTCCTGATCTACATAAATATCAATATTTTTTGATTGTTCTGGTAAGTTAACTGGTCCAATATATCCCTTAACTAATCCTAATTGTGCAATTTCTTCATCAGTTGCAAGCTTTAAGTAGTTTTCGTTAGAACCAGATTCATTAACTAATTTAATTTCATTAATGTCTTTATCAGCTCTTACCATTGCTAAA
Organism: Acholeplasmatales bacterium; assembly: GCA_016288855.1. Classification (GTDB taxonomy): domain Bacteria; phylum Bacillota_I; class Bacilli_A; order Acholeplasmatales; family Anaeroplasmataceae; genus Anaeroplasma. The sequence goes on along the minus strand of JAEELJ010000067.1, from coordinate 3,492 downwards.
ATGAATTTTTCATTCATAAAATCATGGTAAACCATTGTCTTAGCCATATTCTTAGAATCTTCATTCAAGAATTCAACTAATTCATCAATTGTTGCATGATTTGGTGTTGAAACCTTTTCAATTTCTTTAGATTCCTTACCAGTAAAGCCATCTAGCTTAGATGTAGCCTTTTCCTGGTCAGCTGCATAATGGTTACCATCACAATAGATAATTGTTGATTCACCAATATCAGCTAATGCCATAAATTGATGAGAACCATTACCACCAATATTACCTGTATCAGCTAATACTGGTTGGAAATTTAATTTAAATCTTTCAAATATCTTTGTATAAGTATCATACATTAACTTATATGATGCTTCTAATCCTTCTTCATCTCTATCAAAAGAATATGCATCCTTCATAATGAATTCTCTTGAACGAATTAACCCAAACCTTGGACGGAATTCGTCTCTATACTTAGTTTGAATCTGATAAAGAGTAATAGGTAACTGCTTTGGAGATTTTACTAAGTCCCTTACAAGTGAAGTGAATATTTCTTCATGAGTAGGTCCTAAGCAGAATTCTCTTTCATGTCTATCCTTTAATCTCATTAATTCAGGGCCGTACTTCATCCATCTACCTGATTCAACCCATAATTCCTTTGGTTGAATTGCAGAGCATAAGATTTCTTGTGCACCGCTCTTATCCATTTCATCTTTAATGATTGCTTCTATTTTATTTAATACACGAAGTCCCATTGGCAAGTAATTATAAATACCTGCAACTTCATTCTTAATCATACCTGCTCTTAAAAGTAGGATATGAGAATCTATTTTTGCTTCATTTGGAGCTTCTTTTAATGTAGAAATTAACATCTTACTAGCTTTCATACTAAAATTCCTTCCTAAAACATTAGAAATTATAACATAAATACTTTTTAATTGCTATGAAAACGATATTATTTTTGATATATTCTTTGAATTTTATTATTACATAAAGTATAATAATATTGGGTAAGTTTTATTACTATACAAAAAAATTAATAATGGAGGATACGATGGAAAAACTAAAAAATCGTTCTGAAATCGGTATCTACGCATTAGGTGGACTTGGCGAAGTCGGCGCAAACATGTATGTCGTTGACTATCTAGAACAGCTTTTTGTAATAGACTGTGGAGTTCTTTTCCCAGATGAACATTTATTAGGCGTAGACTATGTAATACCTGATTTTAGCTATTTAAAGAAAAATGAACATAAAATTGTCGGACTTTTTATAACCCACGGACACGAAGATCATATCGGTGGTATTCCGTTTTTGTTGAAGCAAGTTAAAATTCCATGTATTTATGCTGCTGGTGTAACAGTAGATTTAATTCAAAACAAATTACAAGATTATCCAGAGTTATTATCAGTAACTAAATTCAAGGAATTTAACAATTCTTCTACTTACAAATTTAAGGATGTAGAGGTATCTTTTATTAGATTAAACCACTCAATCCCTGATATGTTTGGTATTGTTTTTGATACTCCACTTGGAAAGATATTCCATACTGGAGACTTCAAGTTCGACTTAACACCTGTTGGACCACCAGCTGAATATGATAAATTAGCTAAGCTTGGTCAAGATGGATGCTTATGTATGCTTGCAGATTCAACAAATGCCCTAAGAGATGGTTTCACTCTATCTGAACGTAAGATTGGTTATACAATACATGAACTATTCTCAGAAATAAAAGATAGAATTATTGTTGCAACATTCGCATCAAATATGTTTAGAGTACAGCAAGTTATTGAAGCTTGTATTGAGCATGGAAGACATATTGCGATATTTGGTCGTTCAATGGAAAAAACAATTGAGGTTGGACAGCAAGTTGGTTATATTAAAGCTCCAAAGGGTACTATTATTGATTCTTCTGAAATCGATAAATATAAACCTAATGAGGTTTGCTTACTATGTACTGGTTCACAAGGTGAACCAATGGCTGCCTTATCAAGAATCGCAAATGGTTCTCATAGAACTATTAAGCTTATTCCTTCTGATACAATCATCTTCTCTTCAAATCCTATTCCAGGTAACCAAGAAGGTGTAAATAGAACTATCAATATGTTATTTAAGAAGGGTGCCAATGTAATTACAAACTCTTCTATTAACGATACACATACAACAGGACATGCATCACAAGGTGAATTAAAGCTTATGCTTACATTAGTTAAGCCTAAATACTTCATGCCTATTCATGGTGAATATAGAATGCAAAGAGTACATGGAGATTTAGCTGTACAAACTGGTGTTGATCCTAAGAACGTATTCGTTTTAGAAAACGGTGATGTTTTAGCTATAAATGAACGTTCAGCTCGTATCGCAGGACATGTACCTGCAAGTGAAGTTTATGTAGATGGTTCTGGTATTGGTGATATTTCAGGAAATATTATTAAAGAAAGAAAAATGCTTGCAGATGATGGTATGTTCTCTTTAATAATTACAATTGATTCTAAAAAGAAAACTATTCCAATTGATCCACAGGTTGTATCAAGAGGCTTCATATTTATGAAGGATAGTGAAGAATTAACTAAATTCTTCGTTGATAAAGCTAAAGAATATTTAGTAAATGAACTTAATGCTTCTAAGCAAGCTAATCTACTTCAATTAAAGAAGGGATTAACTGAAGAATTATCAGATATAATCTATAAGAAAACAGATAGAAAGCCTATGGTTATTCCTGTTTTCATGGATATTGCAAGTAAATAACAAGAAAAACTCTACTAAATTAGTAGAGTTTTTTTCTTAGTATAGATATAAAAATTATTCTAAATCATTTACTTTTCCGAATGCTAAAACAGCATTTCTAACACATAAATCACAAGGACATAATGGCTTACCATTTGTAATAGCCTTTAAATCCTTACATTTAGTAGCACCACATTCATTTTCAAATTCTTCTATTAATGCTTTAGAGTATTTAATTGTACCCTTACCATCCTTCATTAATCCAAGAGCAATATTTGCACCAATTAAAGCGCCACATGTAGCCTCCATATTTCCCATACCTGCTAAAAATCCAGATCCAATATTATTTAAGGCTTCGTTATCTAAATTTGTATAATCTTTTAATGCATTTAATACTGATTGACAACAATTAAATTTACCACTTAATTTTAAGCTTCTTGCATATTCTGCTAATTCTTCTATTTTATCCATAATTATTCCTTTCTATTTCATAAGTATTATATCATTTTGCAATTAAATTGTATACAATTTTCTTGTAAAAAATTTAATTTAATAACATATAACTTTTTTATAAGTGTCCTTGACATTGGGTACATATTAAAATTGAAATCATCATTTTTTAATATAATTAACTATGTATAAATTCATTTAGTGATAACATATACTGTTTCATATTCAGTCAAACGACTATAAAAAATCATATTATAATTGTTTAATTAAATAAAGTAATTCTTCCTTTGTGGGATTTGGCTTAGTGATTATAGGAATAATTTTTTGTATTT
>JAEELJ010000066.1 GCA_016288855.1 Acholeplasmatales bacterium | reverse complement strand
TTAGATAATATTATTTCAGTGTTTAAAGATTTATAAGAAGGAGATGTATCTTATGATTAATGAGGAAAGACTATTAAATCTATTTTTAAAATTACAATCTTTTGATTCCCTATCATTTCATGAAAATGAAATATTAGATTATGTTTATAATAATCTTAAAGAACTAGGGTTGTATTTAGAAATAGATAATGTTGGTGATATATTAGCCAACGAAAATAATTTAGAAAATCATTCTAAAGGTAATATATATGCATATCTTAAGGGAAGCTTAGATGATTCTATACTTTTCTCATCTCATCTAGATACAGTTTCACCTGGAATAGGAAAGAAAAGTATAATATCTGATGGAATAATAAAGACTGATGGGAAGACAGTTTTAGGGGCAGATGATATTGCTGGTATCGCATCAATTATTGAAACTTTAAGGACTATAAAAGAAAAAGGTTTAAAACATAATGATATTGAGCTTTTAATAACTATCGCAGAAGAACCTTATTGCCAAGGAAGTAGATATTTTGATTTTAGTAAAATAAAATCTAATAAGGCATATGTCTTAGATTTAGATGGAAAATTAGGTAGATGTGCAATAAAAGCTCCATCTATTATTTCGTTTACTATAGAGATATTTGGTAGGTCAGCCCATGCTGGGTTTAGTCCTGAGGATGGAATAAACGCAATTACTATTTTAGGTAATGCATTATCTAGAATAAAAGTTGGAAGAATAGATGAAAATACTACCTTAAATTTTGGTAAATTATATGGTGGAGAACAAAGAAACTCTATACCTGATTATGTTAATATAATAGGGGAGATAAGAAGTCTAAATAGTAATTTTGCGTTAAAATTAATGGATGATATTACAAAAGTATTTAATGAGGAAGCAAAAGCTTATTTAGGTAGTATCAAAGTATCATTTAAAGAAGAAATTAAAGCCTATAGTGTATCAAAAGACAGTAATACAATTAAAAAATATAACGAGGTATTAAATGAATTAGGCATTGGGGATATAGAGCTTATAACAACTTTTGGTGGTTCTGATAATAACAATATAAATAAAAATGGCATAGAAGGTATTGTTATATCTAATGGTATGAATAAGCCACATACTGTAGATGAATACATAAAAATAGATGATTTAAATAAAACATCAGAAATTGTTTTAAAATTAATGACAAAATAATTTTATTTTAATACTTGAATATATAATTAAATCATGTTAAACTATTCATAGTAAATTACTAGGAATTGAGGTATAACGTATGATTTCAACAAAAGGAAGATATGCATTAAGATTAATGATAGACATTGCTGCATATTCAAACGGTGGTGTTGTATCATTAAAAGATATATCATCAAGACAAGGTATATCAATTAAATATTTAGAACAAGTTGTTGCATTACTTACAAGAAGTCATCTTCTTGTAAGTGTTAGAGGAAACAATGGTGGATATAGACTGGTTAAGGATCCTAAGGATTACAGCGTTTTAGAAATACTTAATGCTGCCGAAGGAACTTTGGCTCCTGTATCTTGTCTTCAAACTGAAGTTAATACATGCCCTAGGGCATTAGGGTGTGCAACAATTGATTTTTGGAAGGGATTCTATAAAACAGTTAATGATTATGTAGGTAGTGTTTCATTAGAAGAACTTGCCACAAAAGAAAGAGCAAAAATAGGTAACGATTATAACATTTAAAGGAGAATAAAATATGAGTAATATATATAAGTCAGTTTCAGATTTAATTGGTAATACACCATTAGTAGAATTAGTTAATTTTAATAAGAATAACAACCTTGGGGCAACCATTATAGCAAAGGTTGAAGGATTCAATCCAGCTGGTTCAGTTAAGGATAGAGTTGCAAGACAAATTATTCTTGATTATGAAAAGGAAGGAAAATTAAAAAAAGGTTCAACAATTATTGAACCAACTTCAGGTAATACAGGTATTGGACTTGCTGCAATTGCTGCCGCAAAGGGCTACCGTTTAATTATTACATTACCTGAAACAATGTCTGTTGAAAGACGTAACTTAATTAAGGCATATGGCGCTGAATTAGTTTTAACAGAGGGTAGTTTAGGAATGAAAGGTGCAATCGCAAAGGCTGAAGAATTACAAAAAGAAATTCCAAATTCAGTTATTGCAGGTCAATTTGTAAATCCATCTAACCCACTAGCACATTATTTAACTACTGGTCCTGAAATTTGGAAGGATTCAGATGGAAATGTTGATATTTTTGTCGCAGGTGTAGGTACAGGTGGTACTATTTCAGGTGTAGGTAAGTATTTAAAAGAAAAGAATCCTAATATTAAAATTGTTGCGGTAGAACCAGAAACATCACCAGTATTATCAAAAGGAGTAGCCGGCCCACATAAAATTCAAGGTATTGGTGCTGGTTTCGTACCAAAGACATTAAACACTGAAATATATGATGAGATAATTACAGTACCAAATGAAGAAGCATTCAAAACTGGTGCTGAGGTAGTTAAGTCTGATGGAGTATTTATTGGTATTTCTTCAGGAGCTGCATTATATGCTGCAAAACAACTTGCATCTCGTCCTGAAAATAAGGGTAAGAAGATTGTTGTATTATTACCAGATAATGGTGATAGATATTTATCAACACCATTATTTAATTAAGTACCTTCAAGGAGTTCGGACGAACTCCTTTTTCTTTTAAAGTAGTTATGTCTAAAATAACATACGGTAAAAATAGCTACTTTATTGACAAAATGTCTAAAATGGCATATAATAAAAATAGCTAGAAAGGATGATGAACTATGCAAACAGTAAAAACAACGGAACTACAAAATAATTTTGGGAAATACTTGCAAGCTGTTATCGATGGTAATGAGATTATAATTATAAAAAATGGCAAAGAAGTTGCAAGATTAATATCTAAAGACAAGACTGTATCATATTTGTCAGATTCTTTATTGGGAATTCTTAAAAATGATATTTCAGAAAAAGATATCACAAAAGAAAGGGTATTAAAGCATGAAGGTCTTGATTGATACTAATGTTATTTTAGATGTTTTATACAAAAGAGAGGGATTTTATGAAGATTCTTTGAAAATATGGAAACTTTGTGAAACAAGGAAGTTAGAT
>JAEELJ010000010.1 GCA_016288855.1 Acholeplasmatales bacterium | reverse complement strand
GTATAATTTAAGTTTGAATTCACTAAGTTTTCCATACTTAAATTATACCAAAAAAATAGGTTCATTCCCAGATTACACTCTAGGTTTGAACCTATTTTTTTATCTTTTACAGAACTGTTATTTTTTTACAGCCTCTTTTGTTTTGTTAGATGGCAGGGGCATCAGGATTCGAACCCGAACTAAAGGTTTTGGAGACCCGCGTGCTACCGTTGACACCATGCCCCTATGAATAAAATACGATAAAAGTATATCATATTAGTATTTTAAATTCAAGTAGAACTTGAAGAAAAAGAAAAAGACCGTAAGGTCTTTTTAAATGCACATAATGGGGCGCAATACAAGAGTCGAACTTGCGCATGACGGAGCCACAATCCGCTGTGTTAACCACTTCACCAATTGCGCCATTTTAGGTCGTGCGTCTATTATTATACATTATTTTTTTTATTTGTAAAGACAAAGGTTGAAAAAAATATATAAAATGCTATAATGCTATTGTATTTTCATTTTGAAAGGAATTATTGCAGATGTTAAAAAATTTACTTAAATTCGGTTATCTAGCTCTTGCTATTGTATTGGGCGCAGTAGTAGGATTTGGATCTTATTATATAAATGTTTCTGAATCTGCTACAAGCAAAGTAAAAAATGCTTTAGCTGATAAAGATTATGTTACACTATCTCGTATTTATTCAGGTAGCTTAATTGATGGAACAAATATTGCAGCATCATTTGAAGAAACTAATTCTTATGATATTTATATGAATGCTGGTGTTATGGAACAGTCTGGTACATATTACAGCCCTGAAGAAGATGGCCTAAAGACAGTTTATTACCATAACTTCGATATGGCATATTATATTTATCTTACTGATATTTCATTCTTATATGGTGATGCTAATGGTGCATCAGGAAAGACTGTTCACTATGCTGGTATTAAGTTTACATCTGATACAAATACTTATAATTATTATTTTGATGTAAATGATAGCTATAATACTGCAGTAAAGGATACTGATTATACTGTTGTTAAAGTTACTGGTGATGATGGTTATACTTATAATGATTATAATGATAATTTTGATGGATATTGTGAAACTCAATATTCAGAAAAAGAATTATTATTAAATAGTAAAAGAAATTTATCTAATTTCTATACTAATTATGGATTCTTACCTGTATCATTCTCTAGTAAGCAAATTTATTATATTGAAGAATTACTAGGTGGAGATATTACTTCATTTGCAATTATTAATTCACAAGGTGAAAAGGTATCTGGTGATATTAATTATTCATTTGATTTTGATGAACAATTCTTCCTTAATGCAAAGCCTTTATTTGATGCATATTCTAAATTTATTCCAATTTATGATAAGTATGGCAAAGTAGAAGGTGCACAATATACAAATGATGTATCTGATTCTGAATATGAGGCAGCCGTTTCACAGTTCAATAAGGATGTAGAAGAATTCGCATATAAGCTTCAAAATAAAGCATTATATCCTGGATTTGAAAACTATTACAACGCATTACCTGAATCTTACATTAAGGATTCATCAATCGTATTTAAGACTGTAATGATCGTTATTGTATATATTATTGCCGCAGTAGTATTATATTTCTTATTCTTCCACTTAAAGGATATTACAAACTTAGTATTTAATAGAAATAAGGGTCCAAAACAAGAAATTAGACCTAAGAATATTAATATAGCAACTAAGAATCAAGAAAAAGAAGTAATTGATGTAAAAGAAGAAAATAATAATTCTAGTGAAAATAATAATTAATAATAAATCGGAAGCATATGCTTCCGATTTTATTTATATTCTTTAATTTTTAAATAAAGATATTCAATTGAGTCTTTTATTTCATCCTCACTAATATTTGTATATCCTAATACTAATGTATTACTATATTTTTTATTAATATCGTAATCCATTATAGAATTAATATTAATACCATTTTCTTTTAAATAATTAGTTAATTTATTTATATCTATTTTAGTATTTATTTTTACTAATAAAGAAATATAATTTTTCTTTTCAAGTGGCTTAAAAATATCATATTTCTTTAATTCATTAATTAAAGCCTGCCTTCTTTGTAAATATAATTTCTTTAATTTATTACAGCTTCTTGCATATTCACCTTGGCTTATATATTTAGCTAATGATAGCTGGATTAATGATGATACAGGGTTTGAATCATTTTTATATTTAGATATATATTTATTCATTAATTCATTTGGAAGAATAATATATGATATTCTAAGACCTGGAAACATTGTTGTAGAAAACGAAGAGAAGAATATAACATGATTATAATCTAGCTTTAATAATGGAGTTACAGGAGAAGAATTAATTCTAAATTCTGTATCAAAGTCATCTTCAATAATATAAGAATTAGTATTTATTGCATAAGATATTAATTCTTTTTTTCTATCTATTGTCATTTTTATCCCAGTTGGGAATTGGTTAAATGAGGTAGTATATAATATACCTTTAGAATCTGGTATTAATACTCCCTTTTCATCAAGGTCAATATATTTAATTTCCTTTTCTAATGAGATATCCTTTATTTTATGATATCCTGGGTTTTCTAAATATATATTTTTAATATCTAATAGATTTAATACCTTATTTAATCCTTCCATTCCTGAAGTAATAATAATATTTGATTCATTAACGTCAATAGAACGGTTATTCTTTAAATGCTCTTTTATTGCAACCTTTAATTCCTTTTCTCCAAGAAAGGGGCTTTTATTTAGGTAATTATTATCTAATAAAACCTCTTTTACAATTTTATTCCAGCTTTTGTTATCAAAATCTCTAATATTTTTAGTTGTAAAATCATATTTATATTTTATTTCATCATCTACTAAAATTTCTTTATTTAAAGGCTTTTTAGAAAGAGATGGTTGCTTAGTCACAAAATAACCTTTCTTTTCTATTGTGTAAATATATCCCTCATCCTTTAGCATTTCATATGAGTTAATTACAGTATTAAGAGATATATTTAAATCAATTGATAATTGTCTTTTAGAAGGCATTTTACAATTAGGCTTTAATATGCCGTCATTGATCATTTTTTCTAATTCGATATAAAGTTCAATATAAAGTGGCTTTTCTCCTTTTAATACAATATCCATTGGTACCATCTCCTTAATTATTTTTATTATATAATATAGTATCAGATTTTTCTATAATTAATGTTTATAAATGACATTAATAATGTTATAATTAAATTAGTTTGTTGGAGAGTGATATAAATGTATAAAACAGCATCATGTATAAAGTTAATTCAGCTTTTATCATCAAGATATGATTTTACATCAAAGGATGAAATTGCATCATTTTTAGAAATCAATCCTAGAAATATAAGAGAATATATTAAAGAGATTGAGGTTGCAGGATATTCAGTTGAATCTAAGAAGGGTAAATTTGGTGGTTATAGATTAGTTAATAGAAATCTTTTACCATCATTATCTTTAACACCAAATGAGATTTCAACAATTGAAGAGGTAAGAAAATATATTGAGGGAAGAGATGAAATAGACTATACAGGATATTCTATTGTAATGGGGAAAATATTAAATCAAATTGATGGAGATATCAAAAGAGATGTACCTGCGTTAATGATTGATCGTTTCCCACTTCAAATGGATAAAAGCGCAATAGAAAAAAGATATATTTTATTTAGTGAAGCAATTAAAAATTTATTAGAGGTTGAAATATCTTATCTTAATTCAAATGGTGAAAAGAAGAATTATATAATTGAGCCATATAGACTTTTTATGTTTAATAATGCTTATTTCACCCTAGCTTATGATAAAGAAGAAATGAAGATGAAGTATTTTAAGCTTAATAGAATTAATAGAGCAAATATAACAAAGAATCATTTCCTAAGATTAAAGGATTATGATGAATCTAAATATTTAGATGAATTTGGTATGAAGGAAAATGGTGAATATTATCATTTAAAGCTTGAATTTACTGACCTAAATGTCTATATTCAGGAAAGAATATATGGTAAGAATCAAACTATTACTCTTTTAGATGATAATCACTTGATTTTGGAATGTGATATGCAGAATAAGAATTCCATTAAGGCCTTTGTTTCATCATTTAGAGATAAATGTAAGATTATAGAGCCAGAATGGTTAATAAAAGATATTAAGGATGAAGTTTGGAAGGTTTTAGCATTATATGATTAAAAATGTATTCTTTGATTTTAATGGTACTATTTTAAATGATGTAAATCTATGCTTAGATTTATTAAATGAATTATTAAAAAATCAAAATCATAAAACAGTAGATATAAATAAATATAAGAATATATTTTGTTTTCCAGTTAAAAAATATTATATAGCTGCAGGTGTAACATTTGATACTTCAGATTATGAAGATATTGCACATTGGTTCATAAAGGAATATATGAGAAGATATTTAGATGAATCAAGCTTATATGATGGTGTTTTTGATACACTTGGTTTCTTAAATAATAAAGGCTTAAATGTATATTTATTATCAGCATCAGAAAGAAATAATCTTTTAAGCCAATTAGATTATTTTAAAATTAAAGGATTTTTTAAGGATGTATTAGGAACAAGTGATGTTTATGCTAAAAGTAAAAGTGAGATTGCAGAAAAATATTTTTTAGATAACGATATAAAGGTGAATGAAACATTATTTATTGGTGATACAACTCATGATGATGAGATAGCTAAAAAGCTAGGTTGTAAGTCGATTTTGTTATCAATTGGGCACCAAAGTAGGGAAGTATTATTAAATACTGGTAGTGCTATTTATGATAGCTTTAATGAATTGAGGGAGAACTTTGATGAAATATTTAATTGATGAGGATTTTAAGATTTTTGATACAAGTGAATTTCCTTATGATAAATTTCATACAGCACTAGGTGAATATAACCATTTTGAATATGGCAACTCGGGTGATTATTATGACCCAATTCCACTTCATAAATGGAGAAGTTTAGATGGTAGCTGGATTTTTACAGAAGAGGATGGAATTAAATATTTAGAACAAAACAGAGGAGATAACTGTGGGGATGATGCGTTTATAAATGTATATCCTACCTTAGTTAATAAAAATACATTTTATAGTCCATATTCTTTTTCTTTTGATATTAGAATATTAGAATTTAATTTATGGTGTGGAATGGCTTTTTATTATAAAACATCAAGAGATTATTATTTTGTTGGATTAAAGCCTAAAAGTATTGCCATATTAAGAAGATTAGATGAAGATATTATAGTTTTAAAAGAAGAGACAATAGAATTAGATGATTTAAAAACTTATTCTATAAAAGTAGAGCTTGATTATAATAAAGCATCTTTATTCTTAGATTCTAAAAAAGTATTTGATCTAGATATTAATTTTAACATTGGTAAGATTGCATTTGTATCTAAATCATTAGCTAGATATAGTAATTTTAAGGTATTTATGAGTGATGATAACTATTTATCACATCTAAATGGAATAAAGCTTGAAGAAGCTAGATTAGAAGAAAAAAGAAGTAAAATTCCACCTTTAAAATTAATTCATAAAATTGATTTAAAAAACTTTGGCTCAGGTAGACAATTAAGATGTATAAGGGATAAAGGAAAAACTTATTTCATTTTGATGCAAAATCAAAAAAGATATATAAGAGATTCATTCCAAAGATTATCATCAATGACCTGCTTTGACGTAGATGGTAATATATTATGGCAAATAGGTGAGCCTAATAATTCATATGATAATTCATATATTTCATGTGACCTACCATGTCAGGTATCAGATATTAACGGTGATTCAAAGCTTGAACTTATATATTTTAGAGATTTTTATATTTATATATGTGATTTTTATACATTAAAGGTATTACATAAATTTGAAACACCTATAATAAAAGATAATCCTAATTTTAAGAATGAGCCATTTAGAAGATTAAACGTTGATATGATTCGTGTAGCTGATTTAGAAGGATTAGGATATAAAGGTAATTTAATTATTAAAGACAGATATCAAAATGTAATTGCATATGATAAAAACTTTAAAGAATTATTTAGGTATCATAATAAAAACACAGGACATTTCCCATATGTTTATGATTTTAATGGTGATGGTATAGATGAATTATTTATTGGATATGATTTAGTATCAGCTAAGGGTGAAATATTAGTTGATTTGCCATATAATACTGATCATACTGATGAAATAATTTATCAATCGTTAAAAAAGAATGAGCCTAAAAGATTGATTTTAGCTTCAGGTAATGAAGGATTCAATATGTTTAATATTGATGGTACCCTATATAAGCATAATGAGATTGGTCATGCGCAAAGAATAAGTGTTGCACCATTTAGAAATATAAAAGATGAGCTTGAGGTTTGTGTTACATCATTTTGGGGATGTAATGGAATTATTTCTTTATATGATTATAAGGGTGATTTGATTTGCAAAAGAGAAATGGAAGGTAATGGTTCAACTATTACACCAATTAATTATGATGGAATACATAATCTAATTTTAACCTATCCAGATAAGAGTGGTGGTATATTAGATTCTAGCCTAGATCAGGTATTATTATTCCCTGATGATGGACATCCAACTGTATGTAATGAAGCATATGATATAGATGGCGATGGAATAGATGAGATTTTAGTTTGGGATAATAAAAAAATGTATATATATAAAACCAGTATGGTTTTAGAAAGTAAAAGAACTTATGAAAGATATCCTGATTCAGGATTTAGCAATTATAGAGGAGAATATTTAATCCCTAATAATGATTAGTTCTTGAAAATAACTTTTATATAAGTTATAATTAACTTGTTTTTGGAGGCAACGATATGAAGAAAGTCTTTCAGAAAGCAGCAGGGATTTTAGTAGCTGCAGTAGGTTTAATGTCATTAGCATCATGCTCAAGTACAAGCTTTTATAAGGATTGGCATAATGCAGGGGCAGACATTGATGAAGAAGTACCATTTGAATATATTTCTTTTGATAAGGCAAAGGAAATGAAGGATAACAAGGAAACATTCTTAGTAATGTTTGGTTCACCATCAGATTCTCAGGATGTTAAGGATGTTCAGGGACTTTGCTATGATGCTTATGTAACAAATCAAAAGAACAAGATTTATTTTGTAAATTGTGATGATGCATCTAGTGTTTCTGTACGTGAAAAATATAGAAAAGAATTAGGCGTAAAAAATGTTTTATCACCATCTTATAGTGAAGAAAACTCAAGTGACGAGGTATTATCTGGCTTAGTTGCAGTTTTATATAAGAATGGTAGTGTTGCATGGGATACATCTAAGGCATACGATTATGACTTCTGTGATTATTTCGCAACATCTGATTCTAAGAAGGTTAATATCCACTCTGTTGCAGCATATGCATGGGAATATTATCCAGCAAAAGTAGATTAATTTTAAGGCTCTCTTTATGAGGGCCTTTTATTATATTTTAAAATATAATAACATTTTCAAAGTGTTTTTGCTTAAAAAACACTTGTATATTTGTACAAAACAATATATAATGGTGTTGTTTATTTTGGAGGTATTAATATGTTTCATTCAACAAGAGGAAGTAAATTAGTTTCATCACCTGAGGCTATTTTAAATGGATTAGCATCAGATGGAGGTTTATATGTAATTGATAATCTTCCTAAGATTAATTATAAGGATTATTTAAATGATGATTATAAGACTATGGCATCAAAGATTTTAAATGCATTCTTCCCTGAATTTTCATTCGATGAAATCAAGAAAGAAATTGATCAAGCTTATTCAACATTTGATACAGAAAATGTAGTTGAGCTTAAGGGATGCGGTAATGCATATTTCTTAGAATTATTCCATGGTCCTACACTTGCTTTTAAGGATTTAGCTTTAGTTGTATTACCAAGATTAATGAAGCTATCTAAAGAAAAGCTTGGATATAAGAAGAATATTACTATTTTAACAGCAACATCAGGGGATACAGGTGGAGCTGCATTAAATGGTTTTAAATCAATTCCTGGTATTTCAATTGTTGTACTATATCCTGATGGAGGTGTTTCACCAGTACAGGAAGCACAAATGTGCTCATTTAAGGGAGAAAATGCTAAAGTATTAGCAATTCAAGGAAACTTCGATGATTGCCAAAGCTTCGTAAAGAAGTTCTTTAGTGAAAATAAGGATTTATCATTATCTAGCGCAAATTCAATCAATATTGCTAGATTAATACCACAAACTGTATATTATTTCTATTCTTATATTTATTTATTAAGAAATGGAATTATAAAAGATGGGGAAGAAATTAACTTTGATGTACCTACTGGTAACTTCGGTAATATTTTTGCGGGATTCTATGCAAAGATGTTAGGATTACCTATTAAGAATTTAATTTGTGCATCTAATAAGAATAATGTATTAACAGATTTCTTCTGCAATGGTAAATATAATAAGAATCGTCCATTCTTTAAGACAAATTCACCATCAATGGATATCTTAATCTCATCTAACCTAGAAAGATTCTTATATTATGCAAATAATGAAGACACTAATAAGGTTTCTTCATTAATGACAAGCTTAAATACAAATGGATACTATGATTTTAATAATCCATATCCATATTTCTATGCTTATTCAACTGATGAAGCAAAGACTTTATCAGTAATCAAGGATGTTTATAATGAATTTAATTATGTAATTGATCCACATACTGCAGTTGCATATAACGCATTTAAGGAATATTCTACTGAAACAAATGATAAGGCTATTACAGTTGTTGTTTCAACTGCATCTCCATACAAGTTCCCACAATCTGTTCTTGAAGCGTTTAGCATTAAAGAAGAAGATGCATTTAAATCAATTGAAGTATTATCTAAGAAGTTCAATCTTGAAATTCCTTCTGTCTTAAATTATCCAGCTCCAGAAAGAACTGTTGTTAAATTAGAAGATGCTTCTAGCTATGTAAAGGAAGTAGTAAAATGCTTCGAATAAAAGTTCCTGCAACATCTGCAAATTTATGTGTAGGATTTGATGTTTTAGGACTAGCATTATCATTATTTAATGAATTTACATTTGAAAAATCAGATGAATTTTCATTTTATGGATTTGAGGATGAATTCTTAACTATTGATAATAATTTAGTTTATGATTCATATAAATACACATTTGAAAAAATAGGTATGAAGCTTGTTCCTGTAAGAATTGGCTTTAAGGGGGAAATTCCTGTTTCAAGAGGACTTGGCTCTTCATCAAGCTTAATTGTAGCTGGTGTTTTTGCAGCAAATTATTTTATGGGTAAGCCTTTAACTAAAAATCAATTATTTGATATAACAGTAGAATTAGAAGGACATCCTGATAATGTTGCACCTGCTATATATGGTTCTCTTGTTGCTTCATATAAATATGAAGATAATTATTATCCAAATATTTATAAGGTTTCAAAGGATCTAGATTTTATAACAGTAACTCCACCTTTCCATTTATCTACACATGAAGCAAGAAAGGTTTTACCTGAATCTTTATCTTATAAAGAAATTGTAAATAATACTTCAAGAATAGTTAATATCCCACGTGCATTTGAATTAGGCGATGTTAATATGATTAGAAGATTATTCATTGATTCAATGCATGAGCCATATAGATCAAAGCTTATTCCAACATATAATGAAATTAAAGAAATTTGTGATAAGGCTAAGGTTGCATTCGCTATATCTGGTTCTGGATCTACTATGCTTATTATTCTAAAAAAAGACCAAAAGAAAGCTACTTTAATTAAAAATAAATTAAAGAAATTTAATTATGATGTTAAGCTATTAAAGGTTTCTTCTGGTGTCAAATTGGAGGAAATCTAATGGATGATGAATATTATGTAATCAATAAAAAGGTTCTTCCTGATTATTTTGAAAAGGTAATACAAATAAAAGATAAGGTATCTAAGGGAGTAAATATTAGTGATGCTTGTAAGGAAATAGGTCTTTCTAGATCAACTTTCTATAAATATAAGGATTATGTTAATAAACCATCAAAGGATTTAGGGAGAAGAGTAATCTTATCTTTAAAGCTTAATGATGAGCCTGGTACATTATCAAACGTATTAAATGAAATAAATGAAAGACATTGTAACATTTTAACAATAACACAAGAAATGCCAGTTCATAATATTGCATATGTTACATTAGCAATTGCGGTATTAGAGCTTGAGATGTCTGTTCAAGCATTAAATCTTGAATTAAAGAAATTGCCAAACGTAATTGATGTTACTCTACTTGCAGTAGAATAATATTTTTGGTATAATACTATTAAATATTTAGGAGGATTTACTAATGGATATTTTTGAAGAAGTAAAGAATATCATTGTTGAAGAAATCAACTGTGCTCCTGAAAAGGTTAGACCTGAAGCAAAGTTAAAGGAAGATTTAGGTGCTGACTCAATTGATGCAGTACAGATTGTAATGGACTTAGAAGATAAGTTCGGTATTTCAATTGATGAGGATGACGCTACAAAAATTCAAACAGTTAAGGATATCGTAGATTACGTAACTGGTCTTGTTAAAAACAAGTAATTAAATAAAATCATTGGGTTATGTTAATCATAACCTAATTTTTTTCTATCACAGGGGAGGTGAGATGATGGGAAGAGGTAGTTGGTATAAGAAGTGGTGTATCGCAAGAGGCTTTATTATCGAAAACGATATGCTTAAAAGTAAATCATATATTTATACATCTATGCCTAAGGCAAATCAATTTGGATTTCAAAACGGAAACTTAAGAGGTGTTATTGCATCTGATGTTTTTGCGAGATTCGATAGATTAAATGATTTGAATGTCTTATATCCTATTGGCTTAGATACTCTTTCTTTTTCATCTTTCTCTGAGGCTAAGAAGAATGATAATTTATTAGATGATGAAATCCCTAATATCTATATTGAGGAATTAAAGGAATTAGGTGTTGGTATAAATGATGCTAAATTAATTAATATGCGTCATGACGAATATTTAATTACATTACAAGAAGCATTTATCGATTTATATGAAAAGGGATATATCGTTTATAAAAATAGAATTCTTTATGAGGATAATAAAACTAAAAAATTATATGATGATTTTACATTACAAGATAATATAGAATATTCTAAGGTTAAGGTTAAATCATTTTCATTAGATATTTCTAGTGTTATAGAAGATGTATATAAGGATATAACATTACTTGATATAAAAGAAGAATATAAAAATGATTTATTAAAAAGATTTGGAATTAAAAGGAATTTAAAAATGTCTTTTGATTTATCAAATAAAAATAAGCTTAATGTTATATTAGATAAGCCAGAATACTTAGGAGGCTTATCATTCGTTGTCTTAAATCCTAATCTAATTGATATTGAAACATATGTTAGAGATGAAGAAAGAGAAGCTGTAAAGGAAATATTAGAAATGACATCAAATCCTTTTGCAGATTCTGGCCTTACTGCCCTAAATCCACTAACAGGAAGACAAATACCTATTTTTATATCTACGTTATATAATCAAGCAATTTATTTGGTTTTCCCTGGCGCAATAGAAGATGATAGATTATTACAAGAAAATATGGAATTAGAATATATTGATATTATTTCAAATGGATTATTAATTAATTCAGATTTCTTAGATGGTATGACCCTAAAAAAAGCCCATGAAGAAATTATAAATGTATTTAGTGATGCTGGTATTGCAGATATAGAAATTACTTATGAAAATACACTTATAAATTTATCATCATCAGATGGATTTGGTCCTCTATTCCCATTCTTATATGATAAGGATAGTGGTACACTAAACTCATTAAGAGGCTTCCTACCATATAATTTTTCAAGCCAATTTAGACCTGTATTATCGGATAAAACTAATATTTCAGGTACGCCATTAAAGGGTTCAATTAATTCTTTATTTGTTGATGGAATGGCTCCTATTTTATCAATTAATTATGATGAATATTCATCAAGTGATTCATTATTCACTAAATCTTTTATTGAAGAGATGAAATCTTGGGTCCCTATTTCTACATTCATGGTTGAAAAAACAAGAATAGTATCAGGGTTATTAATGCCTATAATTATTCATAATATTTTAAAGCGTGAAACAAATTATACTATTACAAATTTATTTAATAAATTATTTATTATTCCTGAGACTCTAGACTATACATATACTAGATTGGCTAAATGGAATAATAATACATTAGATGTTATGGGTATATTAAAAAGGTATTATTCTGATTCAATTAGATGGTATTTCTTATCAAATAATATAGAAGATGAATTTATTTATAATCAATCAGATTTATCATCTATTGATTTATATGTAAAAAGATTAGAACAAAGATTATTAAAGGTAGAGGATTTAGATTCGGTAAGAATGGATTATCACTTTAGGGAATTTGTAGATAAATGTAAGAACTATTTATTAAAAAGAGATATTACATCTTATATTAATTATTTAAAAAGCTTTACTGATATATATGTATTTAAAGAAATGTTTAATTTATCTCAATTAAAACTATATTTAATTGCAATATATCCTCTTATGCCATTCTTAGCAGAAGAGATATATGAAGAAAAATTCTCTAAAAAATCATCTATTATTAATGAAGGATGGTTATCTTAGTTGATTAATTTAAATATTTATTTTAAAATATAAATATCTTTTATTAAGGGGGGATATGTTATGATTTGTATTAATTGTGGAAACGAAGTTGGAGAAAATGATTCATTTTGTAAGGTTTGTGGTGCAAACCTTAGTGAGGCAAAAAGAATTAAAAAAGAAGAGGCTAATGATGAAGAAGGATTTGCTGAAATTAAAGAAGATACTAATGAAGCTGAACCTAAATACTATAGAGTATTCTCTTATGTAGGATTAGGCTTAGGAATTGCAAGTATAGCATTCTGTTGGTGTTTCTTTATAGGATTATTCTTTGGAATACCTGGTATTGTTTTCTCATCAATTTCTAAAAAAAGTAAAAATGCAACTAATGTTCCAACAATAGGACAAGCATTATCAATTGTAGGTATTATTTTTTCTATTATAGTTTCAATAATATTTATTGCGGTTGTAATAGGTGTATCAGCATTCGTTGTTAAAAATAATTAAAATAATCGGGAAAAATTTTCCCGATTATTTTTTATAATAAATACCCTGATATAAATTATTATTTCTTAAATACATATCAATTTTATCCATTACTGCAAGCTTACGTCTTGTCCATAATGGCTCTACTAAATCTAGGAAAGAAGAATCAGCTTGTAATCTTTCGATTATTATATCATCTCTTAAGATACATATTTGCTTACAAACAATATCTATATATTCATCCTCAGTTAAAATATGGAATGGATTTTTAATATATTGTTCATACATCTTAGTATTTTTAAGAATTAAAAGAGAATGAAATTTAATAGAATTTATTGGTAATTTATTTAAGAAATGAATTGTATTTAGCATATCCTCCTCATTCTCATAGGGAAGTCCATTGATGATATGTACTACAATAAATATATTAGCCTCATGTAGCATATTAACCGCATCAATAAAGCATTTATTTGTCATGCATCTATTGATTATATTTGCTGTTTTTTCATTAGAGGTTTGTAATCCAAGTTCAATGATTACATCCTTTTTTTCATTAATCTTTTTTAATAAATTTACAATATCCTTATCAATACAATCCGCTCTTGTAGCAATAGCTAGGCCAACTGTATTATTTGGGTCTATTTCTAATATTTCATTATAAATTTTTTCTAGATTTTCTACTTTATCATATGTGTTAGAATTTGCTTGAAGGTATGGCATATATTTTGTGTTTTTCCATTTTTTATCTATTATCTGTTTTATTTGATAATATTGATCATGAAATGATAATTTAATATCCCCTGCAAAATCTCCACTTCCAAGTCTAGAACAGTATGTACAGCCACCAATTCCAACCTTACCATCCTTATTAGGACATGTGAAGCCACCATTTAATGCAATTTTTGAAACCTTAGAATTATATCTAATCTTATTATATTCATTTAATGTATTATAAGGTTTATCCTTAGTAAAATATGTCATATAATCACGTATAATCAATTTAGATAGTTTTGTATCTTATTGATTACTTTTCCTTCCTATCTAACTTAATAGATTATTTCATCTAATTTTTAGATGAAATAATAAATTGCACTGTGGATTCTTTTTTGTATTTCTAAGCTACCATTGATATTATAATAAACTTTAATGATTTAATAAAGATTTAAAATAAATGAATATTATATACAAAACCTACTCTTTTTTTGATATAATATGATTAAGTTTTAAAAGGAGATTTTGTATTTTGAAGGAATTATTAAGATTAACTTATTCACTTACTCGTCCGAGCAAGGTTGGAATATTCAATAAGGATAAAATTATAATACCCATCTTACATGCGATAGCTTTTTTTGCATTATATTGTTTAGTATTTGCAATATTAACATTTAATACAACATACCTAGGCAATGAAACAGCATCTGAGGTTACTGAGCTTATGCAAATTTGTAAATTTGCAAATGTAATTGAATTAAATGAGGATCAAATTACTTTCGATTCATCTACATCTTCATTTCAAACTACATTAAAGGGCTATAAGGATTTCTCTTATAAGGATGCTGGAGTATATATTTATTTCTTTATGGGAGAAAATCAGCATTCAATTCCAAATGATTCTGTAATCCTGGATTTTAAAGAAACAGAAGTTGATGTTTATTATAATACTATTTTTTCTAATAAGCCTGTAACATATAAATATGCTAATTCTATTACAGAAAATTTTGATTTATATGATGTATTATCAGGTCAAAGAGAAGCGACTATTGTATTTAACCAAATCCTTTCTGACGCATTTGAAAATGCTAATATTCGTTATCAGGTATATCATTTCCTATCTGAGATTGGAAAGACTTTAGTATTTTATGGAATATTAATATTTTTCTTATTATTATTCTCTACAGCTAGTAATCCAACAATAGAAATGAAAGTAAGAATAAAGCTTGTATTATACGATTCACTT
Organism: Acholeplasmatales bacterium; assembly: GCA_016288855.1. GTDB lineage: Bacteria > Bacillota_I > Bacilli_A > Acholeplasmatales > Anaeroplasmataceae > Anaeroplasma. Next base: position 36,020 of record JAEELJ010000010.1, on the reverse strand, counting down.
CCATATCTATTTATTATGATGCTAATGTATATGTTTAATTTCTCATATTTACAATATTTAGCATTATTATTACCATTTATTTATTCTATTATTACATTTAGACATATTCTAAGAGTAAAAAAATAATTATTAAAAAGAGTTGAGTTATATGAAAATTATAGATATTTTAAAAAACGAGGAATATCTAAAAGAAAATGATATTATGGTTGAGGATGCAGTTTTACATAAGGCATCTGAAAAGCTTGATATTACATTTGTTCTAGATAAGGCATTAAACCTTAAGAATTATAATAATTTAACAAAAAAGATAAAAGAAGCCTTCAGTGATTTGAAGGTTTCTTTAAGCCTTGTCATAAGTTATAAGGATGAATCATTAACTGAAGAAGAGCTAAAAGAATACCTAAGCGCTATTCTATTAAAGCTTGAAGAAACATCTCCACGCTTTAAAGCTTTAAGTATTAATGATGGTGATGTTATCCTAGAGGATTCTAAGGTTACATTCCTTGTTGCATTTGATGCAAAGGGATTAGATGATTTATGTGATCCAATTGTTAAAGAATTTGAAAATTATGGTTTTTTAATTGATGTTAGAATTAAAGAGGATGAAAGTAAATCTGTTGCCCAACAAATTCAAAACCTAGATAATAAAATGAATGAAAAAATAGAAGCTCAAAGAATGGAAGCATTACAGGTTCAAAAATTCAATGAGGATTCTAGAAATGCTAAGAAGAGCTATTATAAATATAAGCCTGAGGTTAAGACTCAAATATGTGACCTTCCTCGTAATTATGATGAAATTCAAAGAATGCTTAATGAAACAGGAGAACAGGTAGTTTTAATTGAGGGTTATGTTTTCCAAAAGGAAATTAAGGAATTCCCTAAGAGCAAGAATAAGATGGTTATGCTTGCGGTAACTGATGAGACTGATTCTATATTAGTTAAGAAGTGGTTAAGAGGAGAAGAGGAAATAAAACTATATTCTGGTATTGAAAATGGTACTATTTTCCAAATCACAGGTAAGATTGAGGATGATAGCTACGAGCACCAGGTATTAATTATGGCTCAAGAAATTGTACAGGTTGGTGTACATAAGGAAGAAATAGCCCAGGATAATGCGGTTGAAAAGCGTGTTGAATTACATGCACATTCTAAAATGTCTACACTTGATTCAGTTGTTGACGCATCAACATATGTTAAAACTGCAATAAAGTGGGGATGGAAGTCTTTAGCTATTACTGACCACTCTGGTGTATATTCTATTCCTGATGTATTACATTCATTACCAAAGGAATGCGATTTTAAGCCTCTTTATGGTGTTGAATTAAATTATATTAATGATCAAGAATATTTCATTACATTTGATGATTTAGATGAGGAATCAAGAAATATAGATTTAAAATCAGCAACATATATTGTTTATGATATTGAAACAACAGGACTTTCTCAAACATTTGATTCTTTAATTGAAATTGCTGCATATAAGGTATACCAAGGTGGAGTAATTGAAAAGTTTGAAAAATTCATTAATCCAGGAAGACATATTCCTGAATCTATAACTGAATTAACATCAATTACTGATGATATGGTTAGGGATGCAGAAAACGAAGAAACTATATTAAAGGAATTTATGGAATTTTGTAAGGGCTGTGTTTTTGTTGCCCATAATGCAAAATTCGATGTTGGCATGATTTATGCTAAATCTAAAAAATATAATATAGATTTCCCTCTTTTAGGCACAATTGATTCTCTTAACCTATTTAGAGTTCTTGCAGGATATCAAGAGAATAGACCTAAGCGTTTTAATCTTGAGGTTTTAGCAAAAACATATAAGGTTAAAGAAGAAAAGCACCATAGAGCAAATGATGATACAAGAGTATTAGCATTATCCTTTGTACAAATGCTACAACAGCTATATCAGGCTGGAGTTTATAATTATAAAGATATTAATTCATTAATAAAACCAGAATTACATTATGAATTAGTATTCCCATATTCATTAAATATTCTTGCCAAAACTCAAGCTGGATTTAAGAATATGTATAAGCTTTTATCAGATGCAATGACTAAGCATTTATATGGTGATGCTAGATTATTAAAATCAGTACTTGATGAATTCCGTGATGGAATATTAGTAGGTAGCGGTGATAATCGTGGCGAAGTTTTTGAATTTGCATTAAATAGAAGCGAAGAAGAATGTAAGAAGGCAATGGAGATTTGTGATTATATTGAAGTACAGCCTCCTATGTCATATGCTCAATATTTTAGTCAGCTTCCGAATGGAAAGGAAGATATTGAATTAGTTATTAAGAATATTATCAAATGGGGTAAGGAAATGGGCAAGATTGTTGTTGCAACATCAGATTGTCACTACCTTAGACCAAAGGATAAAAAATATAGAGATATTTTAATTGCTGCCCCACAAATTGGTGGTGGTGTACATCCTCTTGCAAGAAAAGAAGTTAAGCAGGTACCAGATCAATTCTTAAGAACAACAGAAGAAATGCTAGATGAGTTTAAGTTCTTAGGTGATGATTTAGCATACGAAATTGTTGTAACTAATACTAATTTAGTTGCTGATCAAATTGAAACAATTAAGCCTTTCTCAAAAGAAATGTTTTCACCTCGTGATGATCAGTTTAAGGATTCAATGCTACACATTCCATCTATTGCTGATGAAATGACAAGAATTGTTTATGATACATTACAAAAGATGTATGGTGATAATCCTCATCCAATTATTAAAGCAAGAGTTGAAAGAGAATTAAAATCTATTATTTCTTTCGGTAATGCATCTGTTTATTATGTTTGCCATCTTTTAGTTAAAAAATCAAATGAAGATGGATATTTAGTAGGTTCAAGAGGTTCTGTTGGTTCATCAATTGTTGCGACACTAATGAATATTACAGAGGTTAACCCACTTGCCCCACACTATGTATGTAAAAAGTGTCATTTCCATACATTAAGAATGAGTGATGATGAAATTGATAAATATGGTCTATTAGATATCGAAAAGCCATTCCAAACAACCTTAAGAAGTGTTTCATCAGGATTCGACTTACCAGATCAGGTATGTCCTGTATGTGGTAATAAGCTATCTAAGGATGGACATGATATACCATTTGAAACATTCTTAGGATTTAATGGTGAAAAGGTTCCAGATATTGATTTAAACTTCTCAGGTGAATATCAAGCAACAGCTCATGCATACATTAGAGATGTATTTGGATATGAATATGCATTCCGTGGTGGTACTGTTGGTACTGTTGCAGAAAAGAATGCATTTGGTTATGTTAAGGGCTATTGTGAAAGAACAGGTCAAAATTTACGTGACTGTGAAATCACAAGATTATCTCAATATATAATTGGTGTTAAACGTTCAACCGGACAGCATCCAGGTGGTATTGTTGTTGTACCTAATTATGTAGATATTTACGATGTAACACCTGTTCAATATCCAGCAGATAATAAGGATAATGCGTTTAGAACAACACATTATGATTATCACTCATTTGAGGATAATTTATTAAAGTTCGATATTCTAGGACACGATAATCCAACTATTTTCCACTATATTATGGAATATGTACATGCTCATCAGGATGAATTCCCATTCTCTGATGCAAGAGATATTCCTATTGATGATAAAAGAGAATACGCATTATTCGGTAGTACAGAATCAATTGGCTTAACAGAAGAGCAATTAGGATCTAAGGTAGCATCATTTGGTCTACCAGAATTTGGTACTCAATTCGTAAGAGGAATGCTTGTTGAAACCTTACCAAAGTCATTTGCTGAAGTTGTAAAAATTTCAGGTCTTTCTCATGGTACAAACGTTTGGGCTAATAACAGCCAGGAATTAGTTAATGGTAGAACAGAATTTGGTAAGATTGAATTTGCAGATACTATTGGATGTCGAGACGATATTATGATTGACTTAATCAGAATGGGTCTTGAGCCTGGTAAAGCATTCAATATTATGGAATTCGTTCGTAAAAATAAGAAGGTTAAATCTCCTGATAAATGGCAGGAATTCCAAGCATACATGAGAGAAAAGAAGGTTCCAGAATGGTATATTTGGAGCTGCGATAAGATTGAATATATGTTCCCTAAGGCTCATGCCATTGCATACGTATTAGATGCCTTAAGATTCTCATGGTTCAAATTATATTATCCACCTCTATTCTATTCAGCTTGGTTATCTAAGCGTGCTAAGGCCCATGATGTATTTATCTACATGCAAGGTGTTGAAGCTATTAGAGGTAAGATAAGAGAATTAACTCAAATTCCTAAGAAGGTAGCTAAGGAAGAAGATTTAATAACTTCATTACAAATTGTCTTAGAAATGAAGCTAAGAGGCTATGAATTCCTACCTGTTGATATCAATAAGTCAGATGCATTAAATTTCACAATTGAGGATGGAAAATTAAGAATCCCATTTGTTGCAGTAGATAAGCTTGGTGAAACCGTGGCTTTAGATATTGTAAATAAGAGAAATGAAGAACCATTTGATTCTATTCAAGATGTAGAAAAGAGAACTAAGCTTTCTTCATCATTAGTAGAAGAGTTCAAATTATTAGGTGCATTTGGAGATTTGAAGGAAGAATCCGAACCTGAAGCTGAAGGATTGTTCGCTTTTGGCGTATAAAATAATGTTAAAATATGTTATTTTTCAAATATTAATATATAATATATTACTTTTATGATATAATCTAAAATGTTTAAGGAGGTCAAAGTATATGAAACCGACTCCAATTTTTAGTAAAATTGAAACTGGCTCTAAGTGTTACGATGACGTAAAAGCAACTTATACAGGAATATCAATTAAAACATTTATATCATTAGCTTTAACAATGCTTGTTGCGATTGTAGTTGCAACATTCATGATTCTATCAATTAATAAGGCTATTACAGAAAATCCAGAAGATACTGAGATTGCAATGAAGTGGCTTACAACTTCAAGTGTATTAGCTATTGTATCAGTAATAATAGCTTTTATATCTGCATTAGTAGGTAGATTAAGTGATAAAGCAGCTAAAGTTTGTATTTTTATATATTCAATTTCTGAAGGATTCGTTTTAGGATTTATCACAGGAATTGTAGAAGCAGTATACCCTAACCAATATATTGGTGCACTTGCTGTATTTGGAACATTAGTAATCTTCACTGTTATGTTATTATTATTTGTAACAGGTGTTCTAAGAGTAGGATCTTTCTTAAGAAGATTCTTAGCCGCAGTATTAATTACTGCAGTTGCATTAGGATTATTTACAATTCTATTCATTCTATTCTCAGGGTTATTATCAACATATTCAACAAATATTATTTGGTTAATATTATTAATTGAAACATTATATCTTGTATATGCTTGTTTTTCGTTAATCTATAGCTTCAATGAAGCACAAGCAGTAGTTGAAAGTGGTTGTAGAAAAGAATCTGAATGGAGTGTTGCATTAGGATTATTAATCACTTTAGCATATATTTATTTACAATTATTAAGAATTATCGTTTTATTATTACAAATATTCGGTAAAAGAAATTAATTAAAGGGCTCAAAATGAGCCCTTTTATCATGAAAAAAGTCCTAAGTTTATCTTAGGACTATATTTATTATTTTAATTCTATATATTTAAAATCAATTTTATTCAAATCATACACGAAGTCTGTTTGTAACTTATCGCATACATGAACTAATTGATTCTTGTTATGATCAATATAACCATTCCATGTAGAGATAACAACCTTTTTAGTTGATAATTCTAATAAGAAATCTAACAAATCGATTTTACTGTTTTTATCATATAAAATAGCTTTCTTATCAATTAAGATTTCTTCAGGACTATAGGATTCTAAAAAACCTCTAACAAAATTGTAAACATAATTAATGTCCTTGTCCTTTGGAATAGTTTGTCCAAGAATTGTGTCAAAATCTAGTACTGGAATTCCGTTTTCCTTAGAATAATTCAACAAATACTTAGATTTACCACTTCCAGGCTTTCCAATTAGTAAAAGTAATTTGTGCTTTTGGCCTTTAAGGCTATCTTTAATACTCATGATTAAAACCTCCTCTATTTTATTAAATTTAATCGTGTATTGCAATTTTTATTATAGTCTATATATCAAATTAAAGCAATATGAAAGGGAATGAAAAAGTTAGAATTAACAAACTAACATAATATTTATGTTTTATATGAAATATAAAAGTGGTATAATCTAGTTTGAAAGAGGATGATAAAAATGTTATTTGAAGATATACAAAAGGCAAATATTGATGCCTTAAAAGCACATGATAAGGTTGCAAGAGCAATATTATCAGTTTTATATGGAAAATTTAAAAATGAAAGCATCGAAAAAGGTTTAAATGCTAAATCTTTACCAGATGAGGATTGTATAAGAATAATCCAAAAAACTATTAAAGAGCTTGAAGATGAAGCTTTAGGTTATAAAAAAGCTGGAAGAGATGAGACAGTAGCTGAACTTGAGACTCAAAAAGAGGTAATAGCAAAGTACTTACCTAAAATGATGTCAGAAGATGAGATTAGAGAAGAAATTGCTAAACTTGAAGATAAGAAGATTCCAACTATTATGAAACACTTCAAAGCTAATTTTAATGGCAAGTGTGATATGGGATTAGTTAATAAAATTGCAAAAGAGTTTAACTAATGGAATATTGTTATGACTGTGGTACAAAGCTTACAATAAAATTTTTAGAACATGAAGGAGATATTCCTTTTTGTCCTAAATGTAATAAATTTGTATTTCCTATATTTTCAACAGCTGTTTCGATGGTTATTGTAAATAAGGATAAAACAAAAACATTATTTGTTAAGCAATATGGTACAGGTAAAAACAGATTAGTTGCAGGGTATGTAAATAAGGGAGAATCTGCAGAAGAGTGCTTGTATAGAGAACTAATGGAAGAAATGGGAGTTAAGCCATTAGAAATCAAGCCACAAAAGACGCTATACTTTGAAAAATCAAATACTTTATTAATAAATTATTTAGTGACTTTAGAAAGTGAAGATGTATTTCCTAATTTTGAAATCGATGAATACAATTGGTATTCAGTTGATGATGGTACTGATGCAATAAAAGAAGCTTCAATGGCAAAGCAATTTTATGAATATTTTATGAAGAACAACAGGTAGGGTTTTATGGCATTTTATATCAAACAACAAAGTCAAGATATTAACGAAAAATATAGTGAACTTACTGAAAACGATAAGAATTTATTAAATGAATATTTTAAAATTGAAAAATTTTATCGCTATGCATTAAAAGAAATGCAAGCTAAAATTGAAAATTTAGATGATTATTGTGAGAATTCATTCTCACATAATCCGATTCATCATATTGAATCAAGAATTAAAACACCAGAAAATATAATTGAAAAGCTTCATAGAAGATCATATCCAATTACAATGAATTCCATTAAAGAATATTTGTATGATATTGCTGGTATGAGAGTTGTTTGCAATTATATTAATGATATATATCAAATTATAGACTTATTATCTAAGCATAAGGATATACAAATAAGATTTGTTAAGGATTATATTGAAAATCCTAAATCAAGTGGTTATAGAAGTGTCCATGTTATTTGTGATATCGATATTTATGTTGTTGGTGCTGTTAGAGTCATTCCAATTGAAATTCAATTTAGAACAATTGCGATGGATATGTGGGCATCACTTGAGCATGAATTAAGATATAAGTCAAAAAACACATATAGTGAAGAAGAAAAAGCTAACCTAAAGAAGTATTCTGATGAACTATATGCTGTTGATTTAAATATGCAAAAGTTATTTTTAAAGAAGACTGAAGGAGACATTGAAAATGATTGATTACGATTTAGTGGCAGATAAATGGAAGAAGATGGGCTGTAAGGTTCCAACTCGTGAAATGATTAAAACTGACGAGCAAATTGAAGGAATTAGAAAAGCTTCCATTGCTAATACATTAGTTTTAGACGAGGTTGCAAAGCATATCCGTGTTGGTATGACTACTCAAGAAATTGATGACATCGTTTATAGAAAAACTAAGGAATTAGGAGGAATACCTGCACCACTAAATTATGAAGGATTCCCTAAGAGTGTTTGTACATCTATTAATGACGCAGTTTGTCATGGTATTCCATCTAAGGATGATGTATTAAAGGATGGAGATATTATTAATGTAGATTGTACTACTAATCTAAATGGATATTATGGAGATTCTTCAAGAATGTTTTTAATTGGTAATGTTTCAGAAGAAGCTAAAAGATTAGTTAGAGTTACAAAGGAAATGTTAGACCTATGTGTAGAAAAGATTAAGCCTTATATGCGTTTAGGTGACATTGGTTATATTTGTGAAAAATATGCAAAGGAGCATGGATATTCAGTTGTTCATGAAATTGGAGGTCATGGTGTTGGCTTAGACTTACATGAGGATCCATATGTTGCACACTTTGGTAAAAAAGGTACTGGGATGGTTTTATTCCCAGGTATGGTTTTTACTATTGAACCAATGGTAAATCAAGGATCTAGAAGAATATTCTTAGATGCATCTAATGATTGGACTGTTTATACTGATGATGGTTCATTATCTGCACAATGGGAATATACATTATTAATGACTGAAGAAGGATTAGAAATATTATCTAAGTAATATTTACCTTTAGAAAGGAGAGTATTATGATCCCCTTAATTAAAGAAGTAAAGGAAGCATTAGAATTATTAAATTCAAAACAATTTGAAGCATATTTAGTTGGTGGTGCCGTAAGAGATTATTTATTTAATAAAGAACCACTAGATTATGATATTACAACTAGTGCTTCAATAGATGATATATTAAATGTTTTTGAATCTTATAAAACTAAAGTCTATGCTAATAAAAGAACTGTATTAGTTAAGATTGGAGAAGAGCATATCGAAATAACTCCTTTTAGAGGTAATAATTTATTTGAAGATTTATCTTCAAGAGATTATAAAATTAATTCTATCGCAGTTGATTTAAATCAAAAAATATATGATCCATTAAATGGAATAGATGATATTAATAATAGAAAAATTACTCCATCATATGATATTTCAAAGATGGTTAATGATGATCCATTAAGAATGCTTAGAGGTATTAGATTAATATATACATATAATCTTATGTTTTCTTGTGAATTGAAGGATTATTTTATTAATAACGTATCATTATTAGATAAAGTAAATTCTTCAAGATTTAGAGATGAATTAGATAGAATAATGCTTCTAGATAAGCCATCTTTTGCAATAAGAGAATTTAAAGAAATATTTTATTATTTCTTCCCACATCTAAAGAATTGTTATAATTTTGATCAAAGGAATAGATATTGGCATCATCTAGATGTATTTGAACATATATTAACGGTCATAGATTCAGTTAAAAAGGTTCCTGAAACAAGATATGCTGCATTATTTCATGATATTGATAAGCCTTTAACATTTACCTTAGATGATAAAGGAATTGGTCATTTCTATGGACATTTTAAATTATCAATGGATACTGCAACAAAAGACTTATTTAAATTGCATTATCCTAAAAAATTTATCGCGCTTGTTGCAAAATTAGTTTATTATCATGATAGAAGATTCTCATATGATAATGAATCAATTGCAAATTTCGTTGAGGATTTTGGATTTGATGATAATGAATTATATATGATATTTGATTTGATGATGGGAGATATAAAGGGACAAAATCCTAATCTCATAAATCGATTAGATGATATGTGTGAATATCAAAAAATCGCATTAAATATCGCTAGAATAAGAAGAGAGCAATAGACTCTCTTTTATTTACATTTTATAAAATGTAAATTTATTGACATAAAAAGTCTAATCGACTAAAATTATATTAATTAATTTAGGAGATAATTATTATGAAAGAAAAAATTGTTAACTGGACTAAAGAATATTTTTCTAAAGTAGGTATTAATAAATGCGTTGTTGGATTATCTGGTGGAATTGATTCATCACTTTGTGCAACTATATTAGTACATGCATTAGGAAAGGAAAATGTCATAGGAGTATTATTGCCAAAGGGAAGTCAGCATGATATAAATTGTGCATACCAAATAAGAGATTTCTTAGGTATTAATGCTTATGAGGTTAATATTAAAGATATAGTAGATGAAATTAATAAAAATGTATCAAATGCGATAGGAGATAATCCTGATAATAATGAAGCATTCCATATCAATACTCCACCAAGAGTAAGAATGACAATTTTATATGGCTTTGCTGCACTAAATCAAGCATTAGTATGTAACACATGTAACCTAAGTGAGGATTATGTTGGATATTCCACAAAATATGGTGATGCTGCAGGTGACTTTAGCTTACTTGCAAATCTAACTAAAACTGAGGTTAAAGCTTTAGCAAGAGAATTTGGTATTCCATCTAATTTAGTTGATAAGACACCAGAGGATGGACTTTCAGGCAAGAGTGATGAAGAAAAGCTTGGATTTACATATGATGTTTTAGATGAATATATTAGAACAGGTATTTGCTACGACCTAAAGACAAAGGAAAATATTGAAAGAATGCATAAAGCTAACCTACATAAGATTACTTTAATGCCAAGATTTGAAATATAGAAAGAAGATAAAAAAATGAAGTTTGAACCAATTATTACATCATTATTAGATACTGATTTATACAAATTTAATATGGATCAGGTAATATTCCATAAGCATACAGACTTAAATGGTGAATACCATTTTAAATGTAGAAATAAGGATGTTATATTTACTAAAGAAATGCTAGATGAAATCAATAGTCAAATTGATCATTTATGTACATTAAAATTTACTAATGATGAATTAAATTATTTAAGAAGTATTAGATTTATTAAATTTGACTATGTTGAATTCTTAAGATTATGGCACCCAATTAGAGATTATGTTACAACAAAATTATCTAATGATGGTACATTAACTGTAATTGTTAAAGGTCCATTATTTTCAGCAATGCAGTTTGAAATATATCTTCTTGAAATAATTAATGAAGTATATTTTAGAATGAAATATAACTATAATGAATTATTAGAATCTGCAAAAGAAAGATTAGAAGAAAAAATTAGAAAATTTAATACTAATGAGTATACATTTAAATTTGCTGAATTTGGATGTAGAAGAAGATTATCTAAAGAATTTATGGATTATGCAATAAGAAGACTAAAAGAATCTTGCCCTAATATGGTTGGTACATCTGATGTTTATTTTGCATATAAGTATGGACTTACTCCTATTGGAACATTTGCTCATGAATATGTACAAATGTATCAAGGAATTGACTCCATTCCTTTAGCATATACAAATCATTATGCCTTACATGATTGGTATGATGAATATAAAGGAGATAATGGTACAGCCTTAACTGATACATTAACTACTGATTTATTCTTATTAGACTTTGATCGTTCAATGGTTAATAACTATACTGGTGTAAGACATGATAGTGGAGACCCATATGTTTGGGGAGATAAAATAATTAACCATTATAAAAAATATGGAGTAGATCCTAAAACAAAAATGTTATTATTCTCTGATTCACTAGATTTTGATAGAGCTGAAGCACTATATAGACATTTTAAAGACCAAATAAAGGTTTCTTTTGGCATTGGTACATATGTAACTAATGATACATTAGTAGAAGCATTAAATATTGTAATAAAGCTTCAATATGTTAATGATAGACCAGTTGCTAAAATATCTGATTCAGAAACAAAGACAATGTGTGATGATGAAGTATATCTAAAATATCTAAAGAATTCTATTGATTTTAGATTAAGAAGAAATAAATAATAACTATTATGAAAAAATACAAAATAGGCGTTGTTTTAGGCCGTTTTCAAATGCTTCATAAAGGACATATATCTTTAATAGATGAAGCATCAAAATTATCTGATAAGGTAGTAGTATTAGTAGGTTCTGCAGATAAAAGTAATACAATAGATAACCCATTTTCCTTTGAAGAAAGAAAAGAAATGATTCTTAATACTAGACCTGATGTTATAGTTTTAGCAATCAATGATTTAGGGGTAGGTAATGTTTACCTTTGGGGTGATTATTTAATTGATACAATTAAAAAGAATAATATAACTCCAGATCTATTCTTATTTGGTAATGAAGCAAAAGTTGATTTATGGTTTAGACCTGAGGTATTAGAAAATATAACAATAAAGAAAATATCAAGAGATATAATTGATATTTCAGCTTCTAGATTAAGAAAAGAAATATTAGATGGGAAAAAGAATTTATGGAATCAATATATGCCTAAGGAATTAGATATATATTATGATTTTATAAAAAATAGATTAGATAGCATAAAAGAGTGAGATTGTTCCCACTCTTTTTAACGATAAGAAGAAGTAGATATAAATAAATATTTAAATTCATTTATATTATAATCATTTCTTTTAATTATTATTGTTTTTACATCAGCTAATACTAAATTACATTTATTTGCAAATACACTTCTTGCTTGAACAATAAATTCCATATTTGAATTTGGATTTGTCTCAATGATAAATAATGAGATTTTTGCTTTTTTATTATTTAATATATAAATATTAAGCTTTGATATAATCTCATAAATTCCTTTGAAATTAATATGTCCTTTCGCAATTGATGTTATCTCATTCTTTCTAAAAACATTTTTTATTATATTTAAGTATTTTATATTCTTATTAGAAATATCCTTTATGTAATTATAATAACCCATGTTTTCTAATTGTATTAAAGAAAAAGAAGAAATATAGTCGTTCATATACATTTTTATCACCTATTAGTATTTTAGTTATGATGATAAAAATATCTTTGAAAAACAAAATGAAAATAAAAAAAGAACCTTGCGGTTCTTGAATTTATAAGCTGGTGGACCCTTGGAGACTCGAACTCCAGACCCACTGATTAAGAGTCAGTTGCTCTACCAACTGAGCTAAGGGTCCATGTATATTAAAGCCACGCTTTATTTTTTTTGTTTTTTGTTTTTTGCGCGACTGCATTAATAATTATACATAAAACTTTTTTAATTGTCAACAACTATTTTATCTTTTTTTAAATTTTTTTTAAAAAAGTAGTATTTTTGGAAATAAGACCATGCTAATTGATCTTATTTCCGTCTTTATCATAATAAAAGTCTGAATTTTTAATAAAATAATCACCCATGATCTTTTCTAATTCATTTTTTGCTTTTTCCATAGATAATTTTTTATTAATACTATCATCCATATAATATGGTTCTAATATATTTAAGTGTACAACAGGCTTACCACGTCTTGTTAATTTATACCATCCCTTTGGCTTATGGTATGTGAAAACCATAGGTACTATCTTTTTAGTAGAACCATATGCGTAGTGGAATACACCAGGCATGAATGGTCTTATATGATCACAATATGGTACAAGTGCGGCTTCAGGATAGAAAAGAATAGAAGAACCTCTTTTTATTTCTTCATATGTTCTTTTATTAAACTTTAGAAGCATTCCCATGTCATCTGGGATAGGAACAGCTCCGCCCCATCTGAAATATGTAGATATTAATCCAAATCCCATATTTGATTGTAGGGATGTCATATAAACTTTTTTTGTTTTTATAGAAGTCTTAATTAAAAATATATCAGAAGGTAATGTATGATTTGAAATAATAAGACATGATTTAATATGCTTTTTATTCTTTTTACCCTTTACTCTAAATCCCCACCAAAAGAATTTTGGGAAGAATAAGAAAAATGATGATACATATACTGTAATCTTATTTATAAGCCAAAACCAGAATCCATGATGATAAAAAACATAATCTGGCTTTAATATAACTTCCTTCGGATGAAATCCATTATCATATGTATGGGTATTTTCGTTATTATTTTTTTCTTCTTTAATATTATTTTCATTCATAACGTCTCACACCCTTTCATAGAATTAATTATACTATATTTAGTGTTTATTTCAATAAATAAATATGATAAAATACTTTTAAAAATAGTAGGATAAAAAATATAAATTTTTTATTGAATTTAGTACAATATTTAAAGCTTTAATATATTTAAATTTTAAGAAAAGAAAGTAATAATGATGGAAAAAAGAAGAATTGTTGGATATATCTCAAATTACATATATGAATCAAATGATTCTCTATATAAGGTTTGTAAGCTTCAAACTTTAGATGAGGAGCTAACGATTGTTGGGTCATTTCCTCATCTAGAGGATGGCCTTAATTATGAATTCATTGGTGAATTTAGAAATAACCTAAAATATGGTGAACAGTTTTTTGTTGAATCATATTCTAGATCTAATACTATTTCTAAAGAAGGATTAATTGATTACCTATCTAGTGAGAAATTTATTGGTATAGGTAAAAAGACTGCAGCAAATATTGTTGATGTATTAGGTACTGATGCAATTACAAAGATTATAGAAGACAAAAGTGTCTTAGATGATGTTAAAGGGCTAAACGATACAAAAAAGAAAATAATATATGAGGTATTAAAGGAAAATGAATTAATTGATAAAACATTCATTGAATTATATTCTTTTGGCCTTACATCTAAGATGGTTGCTAAATTATATGAAAGATATGGTGCATCAGCTTCTAATCTTATTAAAGAAAATCCATATAGATTAATTGATGATGTAGATGGATTTGGATTTAAAAGATGTGATAATCTAGCATTAAATATGGGAATAGAATTTGATGATAGAAGAAGAATTAATGCTGCATTAATATATACAATTAATTTTATTTGCTATCAGGAAGGATTTACATATATTACTAAGGAGCAATTAATTAATTCAGCTAAGTCATTATTAAATATGACAGATGATATAAAAATCAATAATTCTATTGATGAATTAGTAAATAGTAAAAAGATAGTATATAAGGATGATAAATATTATGATTCATATCTTTATAAATGCGAAAATGATGTTAAAGATAAATTAATTAAAATGTCATCAAAGCCAATTTATAAAAAAGATAAGGTTGAAGAAGCATTAGAATATATTGAAGGAAATATAGAAATAAAATATACAAATTTGCAAAGAGAAGCAATTATTAATGCATTATCTAATAAATTATCTATTATTACAGGTGGACCTGGTACAGGTAAATCTACAATCCTAAGAGGTATCCTAAACTGCTATGCAAAGCTTAATGATAAGTCACTATCAGATATAGAAATGCAATCTAAGATATCACTTGCTGCCCCTACAGGTAGAGCGTCTAAAAGAATGGTTGAGGCTACTAATTTTAAGGCACAAACAATCCATAAGCTTTTAGGATATAATTATGAACAAACATTTAATTTTAATGAATATAATTTATTAACATCATCTCTTGTTATAATTGATGAGGCATCAATGCTTGATATAATGCTTGCCTCAAGCTTATTTAAGGCATTACCTAATGAGACAATAGTAATATTAGTAGGAGATATAAATCAGCTACCTTCAGTTGGTCCTGGTAATGTATTATATGATTTAATGAATACTAATATATTTGAAACAACAAGACTTACTGAGATAATGAGACAAGCAAGGGATTCTAATATTATTAAATTAAGTCAAATGGTATTGAAAGAAAAAATAGATTATAGAATATTTATGGAGAAAAAGGAAATCTATTTTTATGATTATGATACAAAGGATTGTCTTGATGCAATATATAAAATATTAGATGCTTATATTAGAAGAGGTGGGGATTTAATATCTGGTATACAAATACTTGCCCCAATGTATAAGGGTGTATGTGGTATAGATGCAATAAACCAAGGTGTACAATATAGATATAACCATGAAGAAAAGTTTGTTAAAAGAGATGATAAGCTATTTAAAAAGGGAGATAAGGTCTTACAATTAAGAAATAATCCTGAGCTTGATATAATGAATGGTGATATTGGTTATGTCCTAGATGTTTTAAAAGTCGAAGGAGAGGATGCTTTATTAATATCCTTTGATGAGCATATTGTTACATATAGGGCATCTGAATTTGATAATCTAACACTTGCTTATGCTATATCTATACATAAATCACAAGGTAGTGAATTTGATAATGTTATAATGCCTATCCTACCTTCTTATCAAATTATGCTTAAAAAAAGAATTATTTATACTGGTATAACAAGAAGTAAAGAAAAGCTAATTATAATTGGAAATAAGGATACGTTACAAAATGCATTAAAAAACCAAGAATACCAACGCCAGACATCATTAAAAGAAATTATTAATGGAGATACAGATAAAAAAATAAATAATCAAATGATAAGAATAACAGACCCTGATATTCCATTTGATTATTTAGGAGAATATGATATGGATGGTATAACTCCATATTCATTTTTAGAGAACTAATCAAAGCTATTCTTTGAAGGCTTGATTGGTTCTTTTAATTTTAATATTTCATTTAGATCTATATTTAATATTCTAACTAATATTTGTAACTCATTGAATGTTGGCTCCTGATATCCTGTTTCAAGCTTAGAATATTTAGATTGGCTTATTCCCATCCTAAGCCTTACATCCTTTTGAGTAAGCCCTAAGGATATCCTTTTGTTTTTAACTATCTGACAAAAATTTTTATAATTCATATGATCACCTATTTTCATTATATAAAAATAAAATAGTTTTAAAAGAACTTTTGATTAAGAAAAATACATAGTATTTTTGTTATAAAAATATAGGAGTAAATGATTATTTAGAAAATAATCTAATAATATAAATAGTGATATTTTATTTTTTTTCATTAATGATATATAATAGATGTGTTTTTAGAGGTGTCATATGGAAGAGAAGAAATATGATTTAAATAATTTAAGTCAAGATTTAAATGATGAGATTAAAAGAACTATCAGTGAAGTTTATAATATTAATAAAATAAATCCACTTTTAAAAGAAGAAAGAGATTTTTTGTTTAAAAATCTATTCATAAATTACCCTTCTAATGTAAAAATTGGTAGTGATTTTTATTGTAATATTGCAAAGAATATTCAATTAAGTAACAATGTTACAATTGGCAATTCTTGTAAAATATCATCTTATAGCAATGTATATATTGGTAGTAATTGTAATATTTGTGATAATGTTATATTAAAGACAGATATAATAGATTACTATAATAGAAATATTATTACATCTAAACCAATAATTATTAATGATAATGTATATATTGGTGCAAAAACATTAATATTAGGCGGTGTAACAATTGGTAAAAATGCATATATTTGTGATGGCGCTGTTGTTAATGCGGATGTTAGAGAAAATACAATTGTTTCAGGAAATCCTGCAAAAGAAATAGAAGTGTTAGAAAATAATGATTCTATAGAAGTTATTAAGGATAATGAATTAATTTTAGTTTATGATTTGAAAAATATCCAAGTATCTAAGGATTTAGATAGTAATTTATGGCTCATCAATAAAAAGACAAATGAAAGAAGAATTCTTGCATATAAGGATTGCTATTCAGATGTTAAAAATATTGATGAGGTAGTATTTGTGATGTCTGATATCTTAAATGTTATAAATGGAAATATTTCATCATCTAATATGGATGATTATCATGATAATGTATATCAAAGTTCTTATTATTTAGGATATTTAGGAGCAACTAAATTTGATGATGAAATATATACAGTTACAACAGACGATGATGATATTATTGCAGTTAATGTAGGTAATAATTTCGTTAAATTTAAGAGAATATTTGATTATGAAATTTCAGATGAAAAGATAAAAAGCTCATTTTAAAATAATAGAATTAGAATTCCATGGATAAATCCATGGCTTTTTAATTTTAAAACGTTTAGCATATTGGTTTAAGCATTGATATTGACAGGCGTTTTTGGTATAATGAAAATGTTTAAGTGTCTAATGGGTATACCCATTAAGGAGGAATAAAATTATGAAATATATGACTTCAGCAGAAATTAGACAGATGTGGCTTGATTTCTTCAAATCAAAGGGACATCAAGTTGAACCATCAGCATCACTAGTTCCTGTTAATGATCCAACATTATTATGGACAAATGCTGGTGTTACACCATTAAAGAAGTACTTTGATGGTTCTGTGGTTCCTGAAAATCCAAGAATCACAAATGCACAAAAGTGTATTAGAACAAATGATATTGAAAATGTAGGTAAGACTGCAAGACATCATACATTCTTTGAAATGCTAGGTAATTTCTCAATTGGAGATTATTTTAAGAAGGATGTAATCCCTTGGGCTTGTGAATTATTATTTTCAGATAAGTGGTTCGGATTTGATAAGAATAAATTATATATTACATATTACACAAAGGATTTAGAAGCAAAAGAAACATGGATGAAGGCTGGAATAGCTGAGGACCATTTAATTCCATTAGATGGAAACTTCTGGGAAATTGGTGAAGGTCCATGTGGTCCTGATACAGAAATGTTTTATGACCGTGGCGAAAAATATGATAAGAGAGGACCTGAATTAATTCGTGATGATATCGAAAATGATAGATTCATTGAAATTTGGAATATCGTATTCTCTCAATATAATTCTAAGATTGGTGTTGCAAGAGAAAATTATAAAGAATTACCACATAAGAATATTGATACTGGATGTGGTCTTGAAAGATTATGCTGCGTAATGCAGGGTGCAGACACTAACTATGATACAGACTTATTCTTACCTATCATTAATAAGGTAGAAGCAATTTCAGGTGTTAAATATACTGGCCAAATGGCATTTAAGGTAATTGCTGACCATGTAAGAACAGTTACATTCGCAGTTGCAGATGGAGCTACTTTATCTAATGAAGGTAGAGGATACGTATTAAGAAGAGTATTAAGAAGAGCTTCTAAATATGCAAAGTCATTAGGAATTAATAAGCCTTTCATGGCTGAATTAGTTGATGTAGTTATTGATATTATGGATCCATTCTATCCATATCTACATGAAAAGAAGGATATTTGTAAGAGAATTATTACTCAAGAAGAAGAAAAATTCTTATCAACTTTAACTCAAGGTGAAAAAAAGCTAGCTGATATTTGTGATAAGGCAGAATCTAAGGTTATTTCAGGAGAAGATGCATTCACATTATATGATACATATGGCTTCCCTATTGAATTAACAATTGAAGCAGCAGAAGAAAAGGGCTTTACTGTTGATGTTGATGGATTTAAGAATTTCTTACAGCAACAAAAGGAACGTGCAAGAGCTGCAAGAGGCGAAAATGAATCAATGAAGGGCCAAAACAAGGCATTCATGGATTATAAGGAAGAATCTAAATTCTCAGGATATAATTGCACAAACCAATATGCAAAGGTTATCCAAGTATTTGGAAATGGTGTTGTATTAGATGAAACTCCATTCTATGCATTCTCAGGTGGACAATTATGTGATAAGGGTACTTTAAATGAGATTCCTGTAATTGATGTAATTAAGATGCCTAATGGACAGCATCTACACATCTTAGAAGATAATCCATTCTCAATTGGCGATATGGTTTTTGCAGAAGTAGATAAAGAAAATAGAAATCTTACTCGTAAGAATCACTCAGCTGCGCACTTATTCCAAGCAGCATTACAAAGTGTAATTGGAGACCATGCACATCAGCAAGGTTCTCAAGTTTGTGCAGAATATTGTCGTTTTGACTTCAATAACTATAATTCTTTAACTGATGAAGAAATTATTAAGATTGAAGATTTAGTAAATAAATATATTTCTGAAGCTCATCAGGTAGTAACTCATGTATTACCAATTGAAGAAGCTAAGAAGCTTGGCGCTATGTCATTATTCTCAGAAAAATATGGCAAGGTTGTTAGAGTTGTTGATATGGGCGTTTCAAAGGAATTCTGTGCAGGTACTCATGTTGATAATACATCTGAGGTTGAAAAGTTTGCAATATATTCAGTTGAATCAATTGGTTCAGGTATTTTCCGTATGCAAGCTGCAACATCAAAAGATGCAATGAAGTATGTAATTGAATCTCAAAAGAACATTTTAGATACTATTGAAACTATTAAGACCAAGGCTTCTGATATTTTAGCTAAGGCTAAGGCTGAAGGAATTGATTTAACATTCGATTTTAAGGATGAAGAAATCAAAGAAGAAGGATATCGTTATGTATTAGCATTAAAGGCTAAACTAGCTTTAATCCAAAATGCATCTAAGGAATTAGAAAAGCAATATAACCAAAAGAAGAGCCAATCAGCATTAAAGAGCTTATCACAATATGATTCTTTAATTGAAAACAACAAGCTTATTACAAGAGTTGATACAACTGATATCAATGTAATTAAGGATATGGCTTCTGCATTAAAGAATAACAAGGGCTTAGACTATGTATTATTTGCATCAGTAAATGGTGAAAAGGTTACATTTGTTTGCGCTGCAAATAAAGGATTTAATGCATCTAATATCGTAAAAGAAGCTACTAAGATTACTGGTGGTGGAGGAGGCGGAAAGCCAGATATGGCTCAAGCCGGTGGTAAGGATCCATCTAAAGTAGAAGAAGCTTTAGCACACGTTAAGGAAGTATTTTAATGAAATATATTGGCTTAGATTTAGGAAGTAGAACTTGCGGAATCGCAATATCAGATGAATTAGGTATGATTGCTAGAAGCTATGATACCTTACGTTTTGATGAAGATAACTATGACTGGTGCGCCAATAAAGTAGTTGAAATATGCAACAAAGAAAAAGTAACTAGTGTAGTTTTAGGCTGCCCTAGACATATGAATGGAGATTTTGGCATTCGTGCCCAAATCTCCAAAGATTTTAAAGATAAGATTTTATCATTAAGTGATAACAAAATTTCAGTTGCACTTGAGGATGAAAGACTTACAACAGTTATTGTTGATAAAGCAATGATTGAAGGAAATTATTCAAGAAAGAAAAGACACGAAAAGAAGGATGAGATGGCTGCGGTAGTAATATTACAGGGTTATCTTGACCGTAAATCTTCGTTTTAGGAGGATATTATGCAGGACGATAGAACATTAATATTATCACAGTCTGACGGAACTAAAGTTGAGTGTGAAATCGTATTTACATACCATGACAATGATTTTAAGAAGGATTATGTTGTATTTAGAGTAAAAGCATCAGGCGAATTAAGTGCAGCAACTTATAATCCTGAAGATGGTCAGCAAGGTGAGCTTGGACCAGTTGAAACTGAAGAAGAATGGAAAATGCTAGAAGAAGTTCTAAATGACTATTATGATCAGCAGCAACAAAATGGTTCTTGTGAATGTGGCGGAAACTGTAGTGGTTGCAGTGGATGTGGATCAGATGATGAAGATGGAGAATAATTTAAAATTTGACGAATTAGATTTAGAATTAAAGAATTATGCAAAAGAGAATTCTGTACCTATTATTCAAGATGAGGGATTATCTTTTCTAGAATCAATGGTAAGAATTAAAAGGCCTAATGTAATTTTAGAGGTAGGTACTGCGATTGGTTATTCTGCAATAAGAATGATTAAGGCTGGTGCAAAAGAAGTATATACAATTGAACGTGACCCTAAAATGTATGAAGAGGCAGTAAAAAACGTAGAAAAAGCGGGATTTAGTGATAGAATTCATATTTTATTTAAGGATGCCTTAGAAGCATATGATTTAGTTAAGAACGTTAAAATTGATATGCTATTTATTGATGCTGCAAAAGCTCAATATACTAAATTCTTTGATATCTATACTAAAAATTTAAATGAACATGGAATTGTTGTATGCGATAATATGCTATTCCATGGAATGGTTGAAAATAAGAATCTTGATGAAATGACAAGAGGCGTACGCGGTCTTGTTAGAAAATTAAACATGTTCCATGAATTCTTACTTTCAAATGATTTATATGATACTTCTATATATGATATAGGAGATGGAATGGCAATATCTATAAAAAAGTAGAGGAAGGATAATTCTATGAAGAGAATAAGAGGCCTTATTCATATGATTGAATTAGATCAAAAGGTCATAGGAATAAAAACTTATAAAAAAATTGAATTTTTCTATTTTTATAATAGCCAAATGAATACCTTCAAAAGATATCTTTATCAAGATAACTTTATTGATATTGTCTATGATGATGAAAAGCTTCAAAAAAAGGGACGCTTTTTAGCACATCCAATATCTTATATTAATCAAATTTCTGCCTTAGGTAAAAATGATATTAAAATATATTACGATAAGGCAACTGTATCAAAAAGCTTATATTCTATGCTTGATAGCTTAGATTATCTAATGTTTTTAGATTTAGAAATGACTATGCCTTCATACCAATATAGTGGTAAGGGCTATGTTACTGAAATGATTCAAGCTGGATTTATAATATGTGATCAAAATTTCAATGAAATTTATAGATATGATAAATATATTAAACCTAAAATTAATACAAATCTATCTAATAGAACAATTGAATTTTTGAAGGTTAATATAGATGATTTTAATAATAACGCGATAAGCTATGATGAATTCTATGATGAATTTAATTCTATATTATATAAATACCATCCAGCAATAGTTGTATATGGTAGAAATGATCAATTAGTATTATCAAATTCATATAAAATTAATAATAAAAATAGTTTAGAATCTAAATGTAGATTTATCAATTTATGTCAATTATTAAAGAATTTCTACGAGCTTAAAAATGACCCAGGTCTTTTTAAGGTTTATAATACTTATCTTTCACATGAGGATAATCAGGTTCATGATGCCTTAGATGATTCTTATGCAACAAAAGAAGTATTTAGAATTTTTAAAGAAGACATTAAAGATAAAAAATATGTAGATATTATTAGAAATAATATGGCTTAATAATAAGATGTTAGTAATTTTACTAGCATCTTTTGTTTTATTGATTAAAAATTTTTTTAGATATATAATCTCTTTTGATAGAATTTTAGGAGGTGTATTTTATGCCGCATGTTGGAGGAGGCTCAAGCTCAGGAGGATTCCATTACAGTGGAAGTTCTAGTAGCAGTAATGGTAATGTCCAAAAATTTGATGCCTATGGAAATTTGCATTCAAAGCATTACAAAAAACCAGGATTTTATTATGGAGGATGCTATGTTGCATATTCTAGATGTAATAGAACCATAAATTCTTTAATGAATGGAATTATAATGATTTTAGTTTCATTTCTTGTTTTTGGTGTTGCAATATTTGTTTATTTTTCTGATAATGGAAGACAACCATCAAAGTTAGAAGAATATTCATTAAATAAATATAGTGAAATATATGAAAATAATGATAGCTATGAATATAATATTTTAATAGATATAGTTCTATATGAATCAGAAACTGAAATTGATTATATGCCAATTGTTGGAGATTATATCGATAGAAGTGTTGATGAATTTTTTGGAAATGACAATACATTATTTGGAAGAAAACTTATTACATATTTAGATAGTAGTGATAATAAGGTATTAGATATTTATAGCACACTATCTAAAGCACTAGATGATGTGACAAAAGAAATAGAATTTAAGCATTATAGGAATAATACCCAACAATCTAAAATTATTAATGACACTGATTTTGAATTAGCAAATTATGATATGTTAAAAAATAGTGCCATGAATTTTTATAATACAACTGGATATCAAATATCATTTGTAATGTCAAAATATGATGTTGTTTATAAAAATAGCTATGTACCTGTAATTATAATTTCTGCAGTTGCTGTATTAATATTAGGATTCTCTATATTTGGTATTATAAAGCAATATAAGGCTGTAAAATTTATTACTAAAGAAGAAAAGAATGGTAATGGAAAGAAATATTTTGAGGGTGAGGTTGAATTTGAAAAATATTTAAAGGATCATCCAATTAATGAGAAGTTTAAATATAACCCAAAAGAATATTTAAATAAAGAAGATATAGAAAAAGAAAAAATAGATGAATAAAATAAGGCACTTCACAAATATAGGGGGATAAAACCCTATTCAAATTCGGGGGAGGGGATACCCCTTATCAAAAATAGGGGGATGACCTAAAAATTAATAGTGAAAGGACATTGGATTCTAGTCCTGATGCCCTGTTTTTAATGGTAAACCATCATTTTATGGAAGAGAATTAGAATATATAAATAAAAACGGCTATAATTGGTATGAATACACAAAAGCGCCTGTTGAAACAATAAAAAGTATGTTAAAAGCATAGGAGATATATGAGAACATTAGAAAAAATAAAAAATGCTTATTTCTTTTCGTGCAATGAAAAAAATATAAAAGCTGAAGAAAGAAAAGAATATAACATTACTGAAGATACATTAAAAGAATGGAGAACAGAATACAGTTTGAATTGCCGTAAAATAATGTATGACTATATAATGAAATTTAATAATATCGAAGAAGAAGACCATTATACTGGCTTAATATTTAAAAATATATATAGTTACTTTGCAGCTTTTTCAACTGATTTTATGACGGAAGAAGTTATATATGATGATATACCATTATTATTTAAATTGATGTATGAAAATGATTATTTTGATATCTTCACATATGATATAAGGGCACAATTAGCTATGGCTGATGTAAGTAGCAAGCCTGGATTTGGGGATATTGTAATTAAATTGTATGATGGAAGAGATTATACAGGAATAATACCTAATTTATATTATTCAAATCATCCTGATATATTAGATAAAGTATTAAAATATTTTTGTAATGTGGTATATCAAAAATATGGGCTATATTTACAGAGAACAATGAATGTATTAATTGAATTTTTTAATAAATATGATCAAAAATACGTTCAATTATTATTAGATTCAAAAGAATCTGCAAAGAAATTAGATTACCCTAGTAATCATAAATTTAAATATTGTTATGGAAGATTAATTGAATTTAAATGGGAATAAAAAAATCTGTTTAATGTTGCTTTACAACAAAAAACAGATTTGTTTTTTTAATTCTTTGCTTCAATTAATTCTTTTAAATCATTTTCATCAAATAAATATTTTTTATTACAGAAGTTACATGTAATTTCTGCCTTTTTGTCTTGTTCTAGAATTTCTAATAAGTCAGCTTTTTTTAGAGTTAGAAGACCTCTTTGAAATCTTTCTTTATTACAAGGACAGTTTGTAGTTAATTCTCTTTCTTCTAATTCGATATAGTCTCCATCAGTTATTTCATTAATAATATCTAATGCAGAATAACCTAAAGTAAGCATTTCTGATAGAGGCTTCATATGAGATAATTTAGTTTCAAGCTTTACTAAATCCTCTTCCTTACATCCAGGCATAACTTGAACTAAGAAACCACCTGCAACTTTAATAGATGCAGTATCATCATTATTGAATACTTCTGATAATCCTACCGCAGAAGGGATTTGTTCACTCTTAGTAAAATAATAAGTAAAGTCTTTTGCAATTTCACCACTAATAATTTCAGATGAACCAGAGAATGGTTGTCTTAGGTGTAAATCTTTTACAACTGTGATTTCACCATTGCCAACACCAAATGATAGATTTTGTCTACCATCCTTATCTAATAATAATATTCCTGGGTTCTCACAATATCCTCTTACATTACCATTAGTTGCTTCAACTGTAATTTTACCAATAGGACCATCGCCTTTAACATAAATATTTAAAGAATCATTTGATTTATATGTACAAGACATTATTGCAGCCATAGTTAATGTTCTTCCTAGGGCAGCACATGATGTAGGATATAAATTAAATCTTTCTTGATTTGTTTTTACAATACCTGTTGTAATTGCTGCATAAATTCTAACTGTTTCATGCATACAATATGCTTTTACTAAATAATTATCTTTCAATTTAATCACCTATGATATTTTATCACAATTAAAATAATAAGTATATATGATAATTATATGAAAAAAGCATGAGAAATTAATTTAAATATTATATAAGAAATGCATTAGGAAAACACATTAGAATTATTGAAAATATTTAAGCTAAGTGCTAAAATTAAACTGAAGTCTAAAATTCGATATAAAATATATAGGGGGTAGCTATATATGAAAAAAGCAATTTTATTTACATTATCAATAGCTTCTTTATTTTTATTGACTGCATGTAAAAATAATGCACTTACATCAGAATTAACTCAAACTACATTTACTACATCTTCTGAAACTATTCACTCTACAACAGGATATGATACTTGTGGTGAGGAGAAAGTACTTTTTTATGAGAGTGTTGATGATGGATACTTTGTAAGCTCTCTTCTAGAAAGAGGAAGAAGAGAGATTGAGGTTCCAAATATTCATAATGAAAGGAATGTTATAGGAATAGGTAAATATGCATTTTACGCTAATAAATCAATTCGAACTGTAACATTACCTAATACTATAACTAAAATAGAAGAGTTCGCATTTGGTAATTGTACAAATTTAGAAAATCTTATTTTTAAAGGAACAAAAGAGGAATTTAATTCCATTGAAAAAGATGAAAGATGGAATTATAAGGCTTTAGTTACTAAGGTTACATGTGATGATGGAGAAGTAGAAATCTAAATGCTAAATTTTAGAATTCGTTTATTATGTAGACATTGCAAGGGAGGAAATATTATATGAAAAAGGGAGTATTATTGTTTTCTTTAGCTTCATTATTTTTATTAGCTTCATGTAAAAATAATGAGATTATATCTACATCAACATTAACTACAACATCAGATAGTATTCATTCAACAACATATGTAACTAATTGGGGTGAAAATACTCTGCATTATAAAAAAATTGGGGCAGTATGTTTTGTTGGTTATTATCAATATGCAGGAAAAGATATTGTCGAGATCCCAAGCGAACATGATGGAAGAGATGTCGCAGGAATATCTAGATATACTTTTAGTAATATCCCAATTCAAACTGTTATAATGCCTAATACAATAGTAGAAATAAAAGAATATGCTTTTAATAATTGTACTAGTCTAGAGAATCTAATTTTTAAAGGCACAAAAGAAGAATTTAATTCTATTTTAAAAGAAGAAAATTGGAATTATAATTCTTTATTTACTAAAGTTACATGTGATGATGGAGAAGTAGAAATCTAATTAAAATTAATAAAAGAGTGCAAAACAATTTTGCATTTTTTTTATTTTTAACAGGTAAAATATAATTATGTATGAAATAATATTCATATTTTTACGCACAAATAGTCTAAAATATACAAAAAATTCAAACTATTCGTAAATATTTAAATTTAATTCGAGAAGATAATGAGTTTCGAAATAAAATTCATACAAATTATATTTAAATATAATTAAATACATTGAAAACGTTTTTTACTAGATTTTTAATAATATTATTGTTGACATTTTTTCATTATCATTTATAATTAAATTATCTATTTTGGGCCGGTTCCTTAATAGATACTTTGCAAAGATAGTTTAATAACTTAAACTTGAGTATAATTATGGAAGAACAATAGTACACTGCATAATTATTGTCCTTCCGAGAAAAGGGACTCATATTTCATTAGTCCTTTTTTCTTTAATCTAATTTAAATATCATCTGTGATATAGAAGTAGTAAGTTTACTAATACTTATAGAGAACAGGGGATGGTGGAAGCCCTGTAGTTAGGTTTTCTGAATGAATCTATTGAGATGAATAATTTAAAGTGGCTTTATTTATAATAAAGCAATTAGAGTGGCACCGCGCGTATTTATGCGTCTCTTTCAATTGAAAGGGACGTTTTTTTGTTATATAATAGTAAGATAAGATGGAGGAGAAAAAGACTATGGACAAAAAAAATATCAAAAAGGTTGTATTAGCTTATTCAGGAGGACTTGATACTTCAATTATTATTCCTTGGTTAAAGGAAAATTACAATAATTGTGAAGTAATTGCAGTATCTGGAAATGTAGGACAGGCTGATGAATTAGATGGACTTGAGGCTAAGGCACTAAAGACTGGTGCATCAAAGCTTATTGTTATGGATTTAAATAAGGAATTCGTTGAGGATTTCATTTTCCCTACAGTTAAGGCTGGTGCTAAGTATGAAGGAAAGTATTTACTTGGTACTTCATTTGCACGTCCTTTAATTGGTAAGAGACTTGCTGAAATTGCATTAAAGGAAGGTGCTGATGCTATCTGTCATGGTTGTACAGGTAAGGGTAATGACCAGGTAAGATTTGAATTAGCTATTAAGGCTGTTGCACCAAATATGCCTATTATTGCTCCATGGAGAGAATGGGATATTAAATCAAGAGATGAAGAAATTGATTATGCAGAAGCACATAATGTTCCATTAAAGATTTCAAGAGAAACAAATTACTCTAAAGATAAGAACTTATGGCATTTATCTCATGAAGGTTTAGATCTAGAAGATCCAGCTAATGAGCCAAATTATGAAAAGATTCTTGAAATGGGTGTTTCACCTGAAAAGGCACCTGATAAGGCTGAATATGTAACTATTCATTTTGAAAAAGGTGTTCCTACACATGTTAATGGCAAGAAGATGGATGCTGTTGATTTAGTTTGGGAATTAAATAAGATAGGTGGAAGAAATGGTGTTGGTATTATCGACATCGTTGAAAATAGACTTGTTGGTATGAAGTCACGTGGTGTATATGAAACTCCAGGTGGAACATTATTATATGAAGCACATGAAATTCTTGAATCTATTACATTAGATAAGCAAACAATGCATTTCAAGAGAAGTGTTTCTGATAAGTTTGCTGAATTAGTTTATGATGGATTATGGTTCACACAGTTAAGAGAAGCATTATCTGCATTCGTAGATAATACTCAAGAAGTTGTTACTGGTGATGTTAAATTAAAGTTATATAAGGGTAATATTGTACCTGCAGGTGTAACTTCACCAAATTCATTATGGAATGAAGAAATTGCATCATTTGGTGATGATGAAGGTGCATATAATCAAGCAGATTCTGCTGGATTCATTAACTTATTTGGTCTACCAGTAAGAGTACAAGCTTTATTAAATGAAGCAAAAAAGAAAAACAATAAGTAAGATAAGTAAAATTTAAGAAAAAAGATTAAGATAAGAAAGTAAAAATATATTAAAGAAAAAGAGGTAACTTGTATGGCCAAGATGTGGGCAGGAAGATTTAAAAAAGAAGAGAATAAAGAAGTAAATGATTTCAATTCTTCAATTTCTTTTGATGGAAGAATGTATGAATCAGATATTACAGGCTCAATTGCACATGCAACAATGCTTGGCCATCAAGGAATTATCTCAGAAGATGATTCTAAGCTTATATGTGAGACATTAGCTGACATTTTAGCTGATATTAAAGATGGCAAGTTAGAGCTTGATCCAGAAGCAGAAGATATTCATATGTTTGTTGAGGCTGAACTTACAAAAAGAATTGGTGAAGTAGGTAAAAGATTACATACTTCACGTTCTAGAAATGACCAGGTAGCCTTAGATATAAGAATAGAATTAAGAAAAGACATAATTGAAATAAAAGGTTTAATTCAAAACCTTATTAATTCAATTCTAAATTTAGCAGAAAAGAATAAAGAAACAATTATGCCAGGTTATACACACTTACAGCGTGCACAGCCTATAACATATGCAAATTACTTATTAGCATATGCTTATATGTTAAAGCGTGATATTTCAAGATTAGATGACACTTATAAGAGAATGAATTATTCTCCATTAGGTGCATGTGCTCTAGCTGGTACAACTTATGATATTAATCGTGAAATGGTTGCAAAATCATTAGGATTTGATGGAATTGTTATGAATTCATTAGATTCAGTTTCAGATAGAGATTCTGTTGTTGAACTTGCAAATGACATCGCATTATGTATGATGCATTTATCAAGATTCTCTGAAGAAATTATTCTTCATTGTAGTTGGGAATTTAAATTTATTGAATTAGATGATGCATATTCAACTGGATCATCTATTATGCCACAAAAGAAGAACCCAGATATTGCTGAACTTGTAAGAGGTAAAACTGGTAGATGCTATGGAGATTTAATTGCTCTATTAACAATGTTAAAGGGACTTCCATTAGCATATAATAAGGATATGCAAGAAGATAAAGAAGCAATTTTTGATGCAGTAGATACAATTAAGCAATGCTTAAAGATATTTGCGCCAATGATTGATACAATAACTGTTAACAAAGAAAACATGAGACGTGCCGCTGCAAAAGGATTTATCAATGCAACAGATTTAGCGGATTATTTAGTTAAAAAAGGTATGGCATTCCGTGATGCATATAAGATATCTGGTTCAATTGTTGGATATTGCATCGAAAAGAATACTATTCTTGAGGATTTATCTTTAGATATTTATAAAACTTATTCAGATAAATTTGAAAATGATTTATATGAATATATTAACTTAGAAACATGTACATTTAAGCGTACAAGTATGGGTGCATCAGGTGTTAAGTCAGTTGAAGCACAAATAAAAGATTTAAGAGGATAAAGCTATGAAATTTAAAGTGTTTATTGATGGTAATAAAGGAACAACAGGTCTAAGAATTAATGAAAGATTCCAAGGAAGAGACGATATAGAATTATTAGTTATTCCTGAAGAATTAAGACATGATAATGAAACAATTAAAAAATATATAAATGAATCAGATATAACATTCTTATGCTTACCTGATGATGCTTCTTTAGAACATTCTACATTCTTAGATCCATCAAATAAGCATACAAAAATAATTGATGCTTCAACAGCACATAGAGTTAATCCTGATTGGGCTTATGGTTTTCCTGAATTATCAGATGAATTATATGAGAAAGTTAAAAATTCTCAATTAGTTGCAGGTCCTGGATGTTATGCATCTGGTTTCTTAGCAATTGCATATCCACTAGTAAAGCTTGGTATTGCACCAAAGAATTATCCATTTGCAATTTCTGCAATTAGTGGTTATAGTGGCGCAGGTAAGGCTGGTATTAAGCAATATGAAGATCCAAACCGTTCAGTTGAATTTGATGCACCAAGATTATATGCAATGCAACAAGCACATAAGCATTTACCTGAAATGAAGATAATTGCTGGTCTTGATGAAAAGCCATTATTTAATCCATATGTATGTGATTTCTTAGAAGGAATGATTGTATCAGTTCCTCTATATGTTAATAGATTAAATAAGAAAATTAATGCTAAAGAATTAAGAGATGAATTAGCAAATTATTATAAGGGTAAGGATTTTGTTAGAGTTCATGAATATGAAGAAAAAGGAACAACTGATGGATTCCTTGCAGCAAATAAATTAGCTGGTAAAGATTATTTAGAAATCTATGTTGCTGGCAATGATGAAAGAATTGATATTACTGCATGCTTAGATAACCTTGGAAAGGGTGCATCAGGCGCAGCAGTTGAATGTATGAATATTATGCTAGGATTAGATCCTAAGTGTGGTCTAAATCTATAGGAGGAATTAATATGAAAGAAATTGAGAATGGTGTTGTTGCACCAAAGGGCTTTACTGCAAATGGTATACATGCAGGTATTAGAGCAAACAAAAATAAAATTGATTTAGCAGTAATTTTATCAGAAGTGTTAGGCACATCTGCTGCAGTATACACTACTAATAAGGTTAAAGCTGCACCAATTTATGTAACTAAAGAGAATTTATCAGATGGTTATGCACAGGCTATTATTGTAAATTCAGGTAATGCTAATACATGTAATGCTGATGGTATTGATATTGCAAAGCAAACTTGTGATATTTTAGCAGAAAACTTAAGTATTAATTCATCTGATATAATTGTTGCTTCAACTGGTGTAATTGGTATGCCAATGTCAATCGAACCATTTAAGACAGGTATTCCTGAAATAATTAAGGGATTAGGCAATAAAAAAGAAAATTCAGAGCTTGCTAACCAAGGTATGATGACAACTGATACAGTAATGAAGAATGTTGCTGTTGAATTTGAAATCGATGGTAAGATTTGCCGTATGGGTGCAATGACAAAGGGGTCTGGTATGATTGCTCCAAATATGGCAACTATGTTATGCTTTGTAACAACAGATGTTGCTATATCATCAGAGGCTTTAAAAGAAGCATTAGATGATGCTGTTTCAGATTCATTTAATATGTTAACTGTTGATGGAGATACTTCAACAAATGATACACTTGCTATCATTGCAAATGGTCTTGCTGGTAATAAGGAAATTGAAGCTGCTAAGGGTGAAGATTATGAAAAATTCTTAGCTGCATTAAAATATGTAACTATCAAATTAGCAAAGAAGATGGCTAAGGATGGTGAAGGTGCTACAAGATTACTAGTTGTATCTGTTAAGGGTGCTAAGACTACTAAGGATGCAAAGATTGTTGCAAAGAGCGTAGCATCATCAAGCTTATTAAAGTGTGCTATTTTCGGTGCAGATGCTAACTGGGGTAGAGTTTTATGTGCAATTGGTTATTCAGCTGCTGATGTTGATGTTGATAAGGTATTTATGGCATTTACATCTAAAAAGGGTACAGTTGTTACATGTGAAAATGGTGCTGGTGTAGCATTCTCAGAAGAAAAGGCTAAAGAGATTCTATTAGAAGATGAAATTACAATTGAAATTGATTTAAATGACGGGGAAGGAGTAGCTGAAGCATTCGGATGTGACTTAACATATGATTATGTTAAGATAAATGGCGATTACAGAAGCTAATTATTATGGGTAATATAGATTTAGCAGTTAGAGCTGAGGTGCTATCAGAGGCACTTCCTTATATCTTAAAATATAGAGATAAAATTATTGTCGTTAAATATGGTGGAAATGCCATGATTAATGAAGATTTAAAGAAACATGTAATGGAAGACTTAGTAATGCTTAGAAGTGTAGGCATGAAGGTTGTTTTAGTACATGGTGGTGGACCTGAAATAAATGAAATGCTAAAGAAGGTTGGTAAAGAATCTAAGTTCGTAAATGGATTAAGAGTTACTGACGAAGAAACAGTAGAAATTGTTACTGAAGTATTAGCTGGTAAGGTTAATAAAAACCTTGTTAAGCAATTAAATAACGCAGGAGCAAAAGCTGTAGGTTTAGCAGGTTTAGATGCAGGTTTAATTAAGGCAGTATCTAAAAATCCTGAATTAGGATATGTTGGTACAATTACTGATGTTGACCCATCAATCATTATTGATACCCTAAATGCTGGATATATTCCAGTTGTATCAACAATTGGTTATGACAATGATGGTAATGTTTATAATATTAATGCGGATACAGCAGCTGCAAGAATTGCAGGTGCTCTAAAGGCAGAAAAGTTTATTGCAATGACTGATATTGTTGGTGTTTTAAAGGATAAGGATGATCCTAAATCATTATTACCATTTATTTACGTTTCAGATATCAAATCATTAGAAAAACAAGGAATTATTGCCGGTGGTATGATTCCAAAGATTGAATGCTGTCTTGAAGCAAAGAGAATGGGTGTTAACAATGTAGTTATCATCGATGGTAGAGTTCCTCATTCTATTTTAATTGAAGTATTAACTGATAAGGGATTAGGAACTGAATTTAAGTAGGAGTGTTATAAATTATGAATAAAAAAGCTGAATTAATTGAAAATAATGATAAGACTTATATCGCAAATACTTATAAAAGATTTGATATTGTAATTGAAAAAGGTGAAGGAGCAAATCTTATTGATTTTGATGGAAAGTCATATGTAGACTTTTCTTCAGGTATAGGTACATTATCATTTGGAGTAAAAGATAGCGAATGGATTAATGCCGTTACACAGCAAGCAAATTTAATCCAGCACACGTCTAATCTATACTATAACGAACCACAAACAAAGCTTGCAAAGCTTTTATGTGAAAAGACTGGAATGAAGAAGGTATTCTTCTCAAATTCTGGTGCAGAAGCTAATGAATGTGCAATTAAAACTGCAAGAAAGTATTCTTTTGATAAATATGGCGAAGGAAGAAATGAAATTATTTGCTTAGAAAATAGTTTCCACGGAAGAACTATCGCAACACTTTCTGCGACAGGACAAGATGTATTCCATCAATATTTCATGCCATTTGTTGGTGGATTTAAGTTTGCAAAGGCAAATGATAATTCATCAATTGATGCATTAGTTAATGAAAAAACTTGTGCAATTATGTTAGAAACTATTCAGGGTGAGGCTGGAGTTAACAACTTAGATGCATCATTCATTAAGCATGTTCAAGAAGTGTGTGATAAGAACGATTTAGTTTTTATCGTTGATGAGGTTCAAACTGGTAATGGTAGAACAGGATATCTATATTCATATATGGAATATGGTGTACATCCAGATGTTGTTACAACAGCTAAGGGTATAGCTGGTGGCTTACCAATGGGTGCAATCCTATTCTCAGAAAAAACAGAAAAAACATTAGGATATGGTGAACATGGTTCAACATTTGGTGGTAACCCAATTTGTGCATCAGCAGCATATTCTATTGTTTCAAGAATTGATGATAAATTATTAGCACATGTAAAAGAAATGGGTAATATAATTGTTGAAAGATTATCTAAAGCTAAGCATGTTAAAAAGCTTACTGGAAAGGGCTTAATGGTTGGTATTCAATTCGATGATACAGTTACAAATCTAGATATTTGTAAGAAGGCAATGGACAATGGTGTTATTTGCTTAACTGCAAAGAAGAACTTACGTTTATTACCTCCACTATCTATAACTAAGGAGGAATTAAACTTAGGTTTAGATAGACTAATTAAAACATTAGAGGAGGCATAAAATATGAAGCATTTATTAAAGTTAGAAGATTTAAGTAAAAATGAAATCTTAGAAATCTTAAATATTGCTGACCAATTAAAATACGAAAGACAGCATGGAATTGAGCATCCTATCTTAAAAGGTAAGAAGCTAGGCATGATTTTCCAAAAATCATCTACTCGTACTCGTGTTTCATTTGAAGTAGGTATTTATGAATTAGGAGGATATGGTCTATTCTTATCTAATCGTGACCTACAAATTGGTCGTGGTGAACCAGTTCAAGATACTGCAAGAGTATTATCTCGTTACTTAGATGCTATTATGATCCGTACATATGAGCAAAAGGAAGTAGAAGATTTTGCAAAATATGGTTCAATTCCAGTAATTAATGCATTAACTGATTATTGTCATCCTTGTCAGGTTTTAGCTGACTTAATGACAATAAGAGAATATAAAGGTACTTTTGATGGCTTAAAGGTATGCTTTATTGGTGATGGCAATAATATGGCTAACTCTATTATTGTTGGTTCATTAAAATTAGGTATGAAGGTTTCAATTGCATCTCCTAAGGGATATGAAGTTTGTGATCATATTAAGGAATTTGCAAATAATTATCCAGGTATGTTTGAAATGACAAACGATCCACTTGTTGCCGCAAAGAATGCTGATGTTATTTTTACAGATGTTTGGGCATCAATGGGTGATGAAGCTGAAATTGATGAACGTAAGAAAATATTTGCTGGTGTTTATCAAGTAAATGATGAAATTATGGCTGTTGCTAATAAGGATTGTATGGTTCAGCATTGTCTTCCTGCTCATAGAGGAGAAGAAATTACTGAAGAAGTATTTGAAGCTCACGCAGAAGAAATTTTTGATGAAGCTGAAAATAGATTACATGCTCAACAGGCTGTAATGGTAATGCTAATGAAGAATAAATAATTATAGAGGACATTTATGTGTCCTCTTTTTATTTGATTTTTTTAAAATGATATATTATTATATAAAAAAAGGGGTGAGGGTATTGAATAAAATGAACTTATTTAAAAATTTAGGGTTATTAATTGTACCAGTAATTTCATTTACTGTTTGTTTAATTTTATGGATTGTAACACAATCTATTGTTAATATGATTCTATTTTTTGTAGTTTTGTTATTCGTTATCATCGAACTTGCATGCATAATTTATCAGCATGTTAAAACAAATAAAGATAATGATATATCTAATATAAATGAAGAAAATAAAATTTTAAAAGAAAATATAGATATAAATGAATAATTAATGATAGAGGCTGTAAAAAAATAACAGTTCTGTAAAAGATAAAAAAATAGGTTCAAACCTAGAGTGTAATCTGGGAATGAACCTATTTTTTTGGTATAATTTAAGTATGGAAAACTTAGTGAATTCAAACTTAAATTATACTCATC
>JAEELJ010000065.1 GCA_016288855.1 Acholeplasmatales bacterium | reverse complement strand
TAGCAAGCTACCCATTCGACTTGCATGTATTAGGCATGCCGCCAGCGTTAATCCTGAGCCAGGATCAAACTCTCCAAAAAAAATTATTTTTTAGAATTTTAATTCTTTTTGCTCATTCATATTTCTAGTTTATTAAACTATTTGAATTGATCATTGTTTGTAATTCAATTTTACGTTTAATGTTTGTCATATACAGTTTTCAAAGACTCAATTTGTTTTGCACAACAGCGTGTGCCTCTATATAATATCATTTTCTAAAAACATTGTCAACAACAATTTTAACAAATTTATGAATTTTTTTGCAATATTATATATTGCGGATTTATCGAATAAAATAGTCTTAATTTATTCGATTTTTAATGACTTTACCTCATCTTCTGTAAGATGTCTGTATTCGCCAAGTCCTAACGTATCATCCATTTTCAAAGGTCCAAATTCCACTCTTCTTAAATAGGTTACTTTACAGCCTATTGCTTCCATCATTCTTTTTACCTGGTGGAACTTGCCTTCACTAATCACAACATATGCTTCGTTTGATGATAACGGTATGAACTTAGCTTCCTTACATTTGTATCCATCGTCAATAGTAATGCCACCCTCAAACATATTCTTTTTATCTGAAGTTACAATCCCATCATATTTAATATAATATTTCTTATCAACATGATACTTTGGTGCTAGCATCTTATGAGCTAATAGTCCATCATTAGTTATTAATAATAAGCCTTCACTATCCTTATCTAGTCTACCAACAGGAAATAACCCTCTATTCTCATATCCTTCAATTAAATCCATTACAATGGGATCATGTCTATCGTAAGTTGCTGAGATATAACCGTCAGGCTTATTCAACATTAAATAAATCATTTTTTCATAATTTACTGAACTACCTTGAACAATAACCTCGTCATTATCTTCATCAACCTTAAAATCATCATCTCGGATGACATCACCATTAACAATTACGTAACCTTTTCTAATTATTTCTTTTACGTCTTTTCTTGTTCCATACCCAGAATGGGCTAAGAGCTTATCTAATCTCATCATAAATTAATACCTCATTTAATTATATGGCTAATAGAAAGAACAACTTATAAAATAAATAATTATAACAAAAGGCTACCTATAAAATCAAAAGGTGCATTGATACTATAAAATATTGATTCTTTCTTATTTTATTAAAACCTTATTCATTATATCAAAAAATAAAAGGACGCACAACATTAGTGCATCCTTAAAGGAGATAGTAACAATGTGACATTGCTAACTATAACAATTTCTTGTATAACGCAATAACCTCTTCCTTTGTTGTTTCCCTTGGATTACCAGGGAAGCAAGCGTCATCAACTGCTGATTGCGCTAAGAAATCTAAATCTTTTTCTTTTACAATTGCCTTTAAATCTTTTGGTATGCCAACCTTTCGTGCTAATTCATATACGGCATTAACGCATGCCTTTCTAGCATCCTCAATTGACATTTCATCAACACCCTTAACACCTAAAGCTTTTGCAATGTCTCTATACTTTTCACCAGTAGCTGGAGCATTCCACTCCATAATAGTAGGAAGTAAGATTGCATTTGCAACACCATGAGGAGTATCATATAAAGCTCCTAAAGGGTGAGCCATTGAATGTACAAGACCTAAACCGACATTACTAAATCCCATACCAGCAATGTATTGACCTAAAGCCATTTCTTCACGACCCTTTTCAGTATTCAATACTGCCTCAGGTAACCACTTGCCTATAATCTCAATTGCTTTAATATGGAACATGTCTGACAATTCCCATGCACCTTTTGTTATATAACCTTCAATTGCATGTGTTAATGCATCCATTCCTGTTGCAGCTGTTAAGCTCTTTGGCATTGATTCCATCATTTCTGGATCAACGATTGCAACCTGTGGAATATCATGTACGTCAACACATACCATCTTACGGTTTTTCTCTTCATCTGTAATTACATAATTAATTGTTACCTCAG
The DNA here is from genome assembly GCA_016288855.1 of Acholeplasmatales bacterium. GTDB lineage: Bacteria > Bacillota_I > Bacilli_A > Acholeplasmatales > Anaeroplasmataceae > Anaeroplasma. The sequence continues at coordinate 45,681 of JAEELJ010000065.1, read as the reverse complement.
CTGCAGTACCTGCTGTTGTAGGAACTGCAATTGTAGGAACACAAGGATTCTTTGTTGGGGCAACACCTTCTAAAGAAACCACATCCTCAAATTCAGGGTTAGTAATAATAATACCAATTGCCTTAGCAGTATCAATTGATGAACCACCACCAACTGCAATGATTGAATCATTACCAGCCTGCTTGAACATCTTTACCCCGGCTTTAACATTTTCTACAGTTGGATTTGCTTTTACATTAGTATTTAGAGTAAATTTAATATTTGCTCTATCCAAGTAATCTGTTACATGTTGTGCAACTCCAAAAGTAATAAGAGAAGGATCTGTTACAACCATAGGGAACTTTAGCCCTCTTCTTTCTAATTCTGGAACAATATTTTCAATTGCTCCTGCGCCGTGATAAGCTACTTCATTTAAAACGAAACGATTTGCCATATAATCACTCCTTATCAATAATATTAATTTATAATCGCTCTCTACATTCTTAATTATAGCACAATTAAAAATGCTTTGTAAAGAAAAAAGGAATGAGAAAGTCTCATTCCGTATTTTTCTATTCAGTTCTTAATGCAACAACTGGATCCTTCTTAGCAGCACTTCTTGATGGAACAAATCCTGCAATAACAGTTAATAAAACAGAAATTAAAATCATAATTAATGCTGTTAATGGAGTTAAATTAGCTATTGTAGATACTGTACCATTAGATAATCCATTTACTATTAGATTAATTAATAAACATAATAAATATGATATAGCAACACCTAATACACCTGATGTGAAGCCAATAATTAATGTTTCTGCATTGAATAAATGAGATACATCCTTCTTTCTACCACCAAGTGAACGAATAACACCAATTTCTTTAATACGTTCCATTACTGAAACATAAGTAATAATCGCAATCATAACACTTGATACAACAAGTGATAATGCAGTGAATGCAACTAATGCGTAAGTTACAATATTAATCATAGTAGAAATAAGATTAATGATTAAACCAACTGAATCAGTATATTTAATTTCACCTGATGTTAATCTGTCAGTTGAAGCTAAAGTCTTTGTACTAGTCATATTATTATAATAATTATAAGCTAAATCTTCATCAAAATTACCAACAGTAACATCATTAACTGAATTCCAAGCATCCATATAATTAGTTACTTTATCTTTTTCTTCAAAGTTCTTTGGATAAACATTAATTTCATATACAGCATCAGTAATACCTAAATCAAATGCTGTCATACTAGATGTAGCAGTCTTACCACTGAAATAAGATGCTGCAGTTGACTGTAGGTCGCTTGATGCAGTTAAAGCTAATGTTGCAACATGAGTGCCACTTGTCTTTAATGCACCAGAATTATTATATTGCATCCATACAAAGTCCAGGTCATATACACAGCCTTGCTTCTTCATTTGATAATAATAATTTTCAGAAGAATAAGATTCAGCTTTAACATATAAAGGAGTTAAGCTTGAAGAAATCTTTTCATAATATTCTCCAGTATTAAACTCTTCTTCTGTGATTTGTAATGGAGACTGAATAATTGAAGCCTTTGATTCAAATTGACCAGTACTTAAAATATCACTAATCATAATTTGATAATAAGGCTTTAAAGCATCCTTTTGGTTTGCATAAGTTATATATCTTGCAAAATCCTCAGTATAAGCTAAGCCTGAATTAAGACATCCATAAGATACATCATCTTTAATTCTTAAAATACCAGATATCTTTAGAGGAACACCTTTTTCATTAGAAGGATTTTGTAGATAGCTTTCATTTGATACATCTACAGTCTTCCAAGAATCTTGCTTTTCATAATTATATGTAATTGTACCATCTTCATTTACTGAATAAATTAAATTATTAGGATACCAAGTAAAGTTCCTAGAATATATTTCATTAAAGCTAAATTCAGTTTTAGAAGTTACATCTCCATTAGGGAATAAAGATGAAGATACTAAATCATAGAATCCTTTTTGAGAATAATAACCTAATTGAGCTAAAGATAAATCCTCTAATGATTGATCCTTATTTAATACTAATAATACTTCATTAGCTTTTTCTGGCCAATGGCCATTATCAATCATGTCATATTGAGATAAAACATAATCCTTATTATTTAATAATTGACTTACTGGAGTAGTAAGACCTGTAATTAATGATGAGAATGGTGCATATTCATAACTATCAGTTAAAAATGAAATAGCTTGTGAATATGTATCTGTTATTGCAGATACAGACATATTTCTATTATAAGAATCATATCCTTGATATTTTTCATATTCAGTAGTACCATTTATTCCTTCTAATTCATCATCAGTTATCAATTTAAAATCAGTATAAATTGATTTTGCAATATCAATACCATAATTAATTGATATATCATTATAATAATCAGTAGGCATTGTTTTTATATATGAAACATAATCATTTGTTATTTCATTTTGATGAACCATATTTAATAATGCAGCTTCATTATTCACTAGCATATCTAATACTTGTCTTGTATATACGATTCCACCAGCTCTTTCAGCTGCACTTTTTACAGCAGATAATGTTGTACCACCAGTTAATAAAGAATAATCGTATGATATTCTTGAAACACTAATTGGGTTACCAGAAAGCATATCATCTTGCATTACCTTAATATAATCATTAACACCTTGAGATACGCCTAAAACTGTAGAAACACCAATAATACCTATAGAACCTGCAATTCCAATCATGAATGTTCTTGCACGTTTAGTCCATAGATTTCTTGCTGAAAGCTTAAATGCAGTCCATAAAGACATCTTAGCCTTTTCTTTAGCATGAAGATTCTTTTGATATTTCTTTCTTTCATTTATATCATCTTCAGGAATAGCTTGTAATCCTTCTTTAACCTTTTCTTCTTCACAAGCCTTAGATAAAGCAACTTCGCTGGCCTCATCTTCTTCACTGAAAGGATTAGAATCATCAATTATTTCGCCATCAATGAACTTAACAATTCTTGTAGAATACTTGTATGCTAAATCAGGATTATGTGTAACCATAATAACTAATTTTTCATTAGATATTTCTTTAATTAAATCCATGATTTGTACTGATGTTTCTGTATCTAATGCACCAGTAGGTTCATCAGCAAGTAAAATATCAGGTTCATTTACTAAAGCACGAGCAATCGCAACTCTTTGACACTGACCGCCAGATAACTGGTTAGGATGCTTTTTATATTGACCTTGAAGACCAACTCTATCTAATGCTTTCTTTGCACGTTCTGTTCTTTCTTGCTTAGAAATACCAGAAATAGTTAATGCAAGTTCAACATTACCTAATACAGTTTGGTGAGGTATCAAATTATAGCTTTGGAAAATGAAACCAATTCTATGATTTCTATAAACGTCCCAATCATGGTCTTTATAATTCTTTGTTGAAACGCCATTGATAACTAAATCACCAGATGTATATTGGTCTAATCCACCAATAATATTTAAGGTTGTTGTCTTTCCGCAACCAGATGGACCTAAAATAGAAACGAATTCGTTTTTTCTAAAATTTAAATTTATTCCTTTTAAGGCCTCAACAGTCATGTCGCCAACATAATAATGTTTTACAATATTTTTTAATTTTAACATGCCCTAATCCTCCCATAAATTGTACATTTCTAATTATACTATACAAAATTAATTTTTTGACAATAAATTGTATAAAACATAATTTCACAAAATTTAATTTTATAAAGTAATAAAAATAAACCAGTGAACAATACACTGGTTTAAAAATCAAATTTTTAGATATCTAAATCGTCGTCAGCAAGAGGATCTTTCTTCTTTGTGTTTTCGTTAATGATTTCTTCAGTTTCTTCATCGAAGAAATGGATCTGATTCATATCAATAACAAGCTTTAAAGGCTGTCCTGGAGCTAAATCGTCTCTTGAGTTAACTGCAGCAATTACAGGGTCACCATCAATATTAGTATAGATGTTTGTTTCAGCACCTAATAATTCTGACATTTCAACTGTAATATCTACAACACCATTTGGCCATGTAGCCATCATTAATTCATTTCTTTCATCATAGATGTTTTCTGGTCTAATACCTAAAATTACATCTCTATTTTCATATCCTAATTCACGAGGGATTCTTAACTTTCCTTCAGGAATTCTTAATACGAAATTACCCTTTGCAGAAACGAATGTTCCATCATCCTTTAATTGACCATGTAAGAAGTTCATTGGAGGTGTACCGATGAATCCACCTACGAATACGTTAGCTGGTGTAGAATAAATTTGTCTTGGAGCACCAACTTGTTGGATTCTACCGTCCTTCATAACAACGATTCTTGATGCCATTGTCATGGCTTCAATTTGGTCATGTGTTACATAAATTGTAGTACCACCTAATCTCTTATGTAACTTAGTTAATTCTCCACGCATTGTTACACGTAGCTTTGCATCTAGGTTAGAAAGTGGTTCGTCTAGTAAGAATACTGGAGCTTGTTGAACAATAGCACGTCCTAAAGCAACACGCTGGTTCTGACCACCTGATAACTGTCTTGGATATCTTGAAAGGAATGGTTCAAGACCTAGGATCTTTGATGCTTCACGAACTCTAATTTGAATATCTTCCTTCTTCATACGACGAATCTGAAGACCGAATGCCATGTTATCATAAACTGTCATATGTGGATATAACGCATAAGACTGGAATACCATCGCAATACCTCTGTCCTTAGGAGATACATCGTTCATTCTTTTTCCATTTATAATTAGATCACCAGATGTAATATCTTCTAGACCTGCAATCATACGAAGTGTAGTTGATTTACCACATCCAGATGGGCCTACTAAAATTATGAATTCCTTATCGTCAATGTGTAAGTTGAAATCAAAAACGGCTTGAACACCATTTGGATAAACCTTATTGACGTTTATTAAATCTACCTGTGCCATTTAATAAATCCTCCTTAAAATAGCTTAACTTTATTATACAATCTTTAATATAAAAAATCAAATGTGCAATATGCACAAAAATCACTTATTAGATACTAATCCATATAATATATAAGTATCTTTAAACTCTCTTAAATCAAATCCTGTTAATTCCTTTAGCTTATTTAACTTATATAGCATTGTATTTCTATGGAATATCAAAACCTTTGCAGCTAAGCTAACATTTAAATTAGCATCTGCAAATCCCATAATAAATGATTCAGTAATACCTGTTCCTTCTAAAATAAAATCTAAGATATATTTCTTATCCTCTAATGGAGGATTTTTTAATAATGCAGTTTTTATATCATAGCATCCAATAGGAATGCCCTTTAATAATATTTTAGCAATTTCTATTTCTTCATTTAATCTTCTTTCAAAAGAATCAAGTGATGTATATGCATATAAAGGAAACATCATATCATTACTTAATGTATCTAATGAGGATTTAATTGCTTCCTTATCATTATAATTATGGAAGATAATTAAATATTCATTATCTTCTTTTATCTTAAGTTCTTCATGAGTTAAATCCTTTAAAACTCTTAAAATAATATCCTCAACAGGATATGTTTTTCTTATAAGAGTAAAAAGCATATAAATCCCCCCTTATATTACTGTATAATCATCGTCATTATCGTTTGTATCTTTATTAGATGTTACTTGATCATTAATATCAGCATCAATAGCGTCATCATGATTACTATAATCGTTATAAGTATCTTGGTTATTCATTCTATTAATATAATCATTAATATTATTAGGATCAATATTATTTTCCATAAAATAATTAGTTAATCTCTTATCAATTAAATTAGTTTTACCTATATAGTCAACAAGACTTCTACCTGTAAAAATAGATATAATACCAGAAACTAAAATTAAAGGACCTCCAATAATACCATAAAGTAATAGAGTACCTAAAAGCTCTCTTAATAATAAATTCTTTATAGTAACCTTAGATAATTCATTATCATTTCTAACAACCTTTAATCCTAATGCAAATCTACCAATAGTTTGCTTCTCCCAAAACATTGGAATTAAGATGAAATATGTAGGAATTAGGATTACTTGAATGCACATATCAATTATATGATTAACTAAGAAATATTTACCAAAAGTTTCAAATGATTGCATTAATGCATCATAATTACTATTTGTATTAGATGCATAATAATTAGATAATGCTTCTAAAAAATTAGATTGAGCATTACTATAATCTGTAGCAAATGATGGAATATTTAGCATATAATATGCAGCAATTGAAAGTAATGAAGTTACTAAAGACAAAATAAAGAAATCAATTATAAAAGCTAATAATCTTTTAGAACTTGTTGCCTTCATTCTTACTTCTTTCCTCCCAATATTCCTTTAGTACATCTCTTACCTCTAATCCATACATAGCTAAATCAAGATCTGATGATGCATCAATAACTATATCATTAGAGTTTTCAACAGCCCAATCAACCATTTCTTCAAAGTTAAATGTACCTTCGTAATGCTTTGCCTTTCCTTCATGAGGATTTGTTGTAGGATTCTTTGGTAAATAAACAGTACAGCAATCCTGGAATGGCTTTATAGATAAATCATAGCAATCAATCTTTTTTGAAATAGATATAATATCTTGCTTATCGAATGTTACAAGTGGTCTTAAAACTGGAATGTTTGTAACAGAATTAATACAGTACATAGAGCCTAATGTTTGTGATGCAACCTGTCCTACAGATTCACCATTAATTAAGCATAAGCATTTTTGCTTTTCAGCCATTTTAGTCGCAATTCTATACATCATTCTTCTCATAATAGTTATAATATATGAATCATCTACATATTCTAAAATAGCTTGATGTAATTCTTTAAAAGGAATCATATGTACCATAATCTTATTATTAGGTGCATATAATGCCATCTTTTTAACTAAATCAACAACCTTTTGTGCAGATTCAATTGAAGTTAATGGTGTTGATTCAAAGTGGATTGCTTCAATTTGAATTCCCTGCTTCATTGCCATATATCCAGCAACAGGAGAATCAATTCCACCTGATAGCATTAATAATCCCTTTCCTGCAATACCTACTGGGTATCCACCCATAGCTCTTATTGTAGTATTGTATAAATAGCACTTCCCTCCTCTAACCTCTAAGAAAAGCTCTACTTCTGGATTATGAACATCAACTTTCAATAAATTATGATGTGATAAAACATATCCTGAAACAATTTTTGTAATTTCCATTGAATGTAGTGGATATTGCTTATTTGCACGCTTTGTATCCACCTTAAAGGTAACTGGCTTATCTGAAACAACTTCTTGCATTAACTGTAATGCAGTAGTCTTAATTGTTTCGATATCATCATTACATTCAACTACTAAAGAATAACTTGAAAGACCTGATACTCTATCTAATCTTTCTAAGACTAAATTGTGATCAACGCCATTTAAATGAATAAATATTCTATCATGAGTGTGTTCAACTAAAATACCATCTAATCCTTCCATCTTCTTATCTACTAATTTAAATAGTGATCTTAAGAATGTATTTTGATTTTTTCCTTTTAAAGTTAAATCTCCAAATCTAACTAATATCTCGTTGTATATCATTATGAACCTCCGTATACAAAAACAATTATACCATTTTTAAAATAAGAAAAAAAGCGTTATGAACATAACGCCTTATTATCTAACTCTTATATTATAATATAACCTAAAAAAATTATCATTGACAAGGAACAATGAATTTGATAAAATATTTGAGCGTGGGTAAAAGTAGCATCCATGAATAAATAGTAAATATCTTGAAGCACATTAGCTTAGCTAGTAACCTTAGCTACTTCTGGTGAACGTTTAATTCAAGATATCCTATGAGGTCAAGGAACGACATTTTTACTCCCCAAAAAAATTTTTATATAGGAGGACATTAGAAATGTCAAGATTTACAGGTTCAACTTGGAAGGTTTCTCGTAGATTAGGTTATTCTATTTCTGAAACTGGTAAAGAATTAATCAAGAGAAACTATGCTCCAGGACAGCATGGTGCCAAGAGAGGCAAATTAAAGGAATATGGTGCACAGCAGGCTGAAAAGCAAAAGGTAAGATATACATATGGTATGTCTGAAAAGCAATTCACTAAGGTTTTCGCTGAAGCAGCTAAGATGGAAGGTAAGACAGGTGTTAACTTCTTAAAGTTATTAGAATGCCGTCTTGATAACCTAGTTTATAGATTAGGTTTCGCTTCTACTAGAGCTCAAGCTAGACAGTTAGTTAACCATGGCCACATCGTAGTTGATGGCAAGAAGGTAGATATCGCTTCTTATAGAGTTAAGCCAGGCCAGACTATTGCTATGAAGGAAGCTTCAAAGGATTTAGTTGTTGTTAAGGCTGCATTAGAAGCTAAGGTTGCTCGTCCAGCTTATGTTTCTTTCGATGCTGACAAGAATGTTGGTTCTTTAGTAAGAATTCCTGAAAGAGATGAATTCTTAACTGACATCAACGAACAGTTAATTGTCGAATTCTACAACAGAGCTTAATTATATTAAGTCAATTAAGGATACCGAATTGGTATCCTTTTTTTGTTATTAAAAAAAATAAATGCGTGTCTTAACGCATTTACTTAAGAGTCTATTCTTCTAATAAGAATGTATAATATAAATCTAAATAAAATAATTCTCTATAATAATCTAATTGCCCAACCTTATTTTGGAAATAAGGTAAAACAGATATATATGGATAACATTTAGTTAATCCTGGCTTCATAAATAAAGGAACCTTATATGCACCAGGAGCACCAAAACTCCAGTCAATAACATACTCTTCATTCCAAGAAACAAATGTTTCATATTCTTCTTCTGTTAAATATGATTTATAAAAATCTAGGAATATAGTTGTTGTACCAGTATTTTCCATATCCTTTTCCATATTAATTCTTGATATACTAGCAGTAACGCCAACAACACTTGTACCAGCTAAATTTTCTATTGTTCCATATTTACCAATAGACTGTAGCATTGTTGCAAATGCGTGACCTATTGTTACAAATGAATCATTATAATTATTTGAAACATATTCCTTAAATGTATCATAAGTTAATTCTTTTGTTGGTAGCTGAACATTATTAATATATATATATTCATCACCTTTAGTATATGAAATATCAATATAAAGCATTTTAAATCTTTCCATTCTACTTAATGTAAAAATAGAATTCTTATTTAAATGATAATATTTAGAATATGTATCACTTTCAGATGTTATATCTGATGGTATTTCATTATTAGAGCCAGAAAGACCAGTTAATACATATTCATTCATAAATGAAGTTTGTAATATACATTCATATGTATCTTCACTTTCTGCAAAATAATATACTTTTCTTGATTTTCTTTCAGGGTCACCTAAAAATACTTCATAGGATACTCCATTACTAGAACCAGAATCAATTACATTTTCAGTAGTTAAATATTGAAATGATTGTCTTTCTCGATCATATGAAGTAAGTGAACTACATGAAGTAAGAGTTAAAACTAAAGCTGCTCCAATTAAAAATCTTTTAAAAATACTTCTCATTATACCTCCAGCTAAGAAACGATATTAGTATTTTCATTAATACACCATTCAATAAGTGCATTTAATGATTCTAAATCTATTTCCTCATATCCTTTCTCAAGCTTTATTAATAATTCTTTCTCAATATCACTTAATTTAGTAGTTTTTTGTTTTTTAATAATACTCTTCTTAAGTGAATTCATAAAATGACGTTCAAACATATTAAGCTTATAATATCTTATTCCACCTTGTAAATAATATAATTTATCTATATTATTTTCTTCTTTAAGCTTTTTTACTATCTCTTCACTGTAATATAATGCCCCTACTGCACATACATAAGAAATATTAAAACGTGAAGCCTTTTTCAAATCAACAATTTTGCCATTCTTAATCCAAGAAAAATAAATAACAGGCATATTATCCTTTAGCTTTTGGGCTTCCTTAAGTGAATATACAGGCACACCAACCTTAATTGCAAAATGGTATGCAAATTGTCTACTAAAGCCTGTATGAGATTGATAAATAATTGCTTTTACCATGAACATCACCATTAATAATTTTATAATAATATTTTATGTTTGTAAATTGTATTTTGCCCATATTTATTCTATAATCAACTTGGTGATTATATGCTTTTAAAAAAAGAATTATATTTAATAGAATCTAAAAAATATGTAACATTAGAAATATATATCCCCTTTGATACTAAATCAAAGCTAGATATATTATATTTACTTGATGGTCAAAATGCTTTTAAAGATAAAAATGCAACATTCGGTAGATCATTAAGAATGAAAAAGCATTTAGATTTTGCATATGAAGAAATGAATAAAAATATATTAGGTGTTTCAATTTATAGTCCATCAAATGAAATTGATAGAACAAATGAATATGCACCATTTAAAGTAACATATTCATATATAGATTCACTAAAGGAAAATAAAACATCAAAATTTAAGAAATTCATTAAAGATTTTTCTAATATTATAATTCCATACATAGAAAATAATTTTAATGTTAATAAAGGAATAGAACATAGATTTTTATATGGTTCTTCTCTTGCAGCAACAACCGCATTATTTTTAGCATTTAAGAATGATAGGCTATTTAATATAGTTGGTTGTTTTTCAACCGCGCTATTCTTATATCATGATGAATTTTATCAATTCTTAGATAAAAGAAAAAATAAGGACGCAAAAATATTTTTATATGTTGGAAAAAATGAAATTTCTGATTCTATAAATGATACTACCCTATACTTAAAAACTTCTTTAGAATTATATAATTATTTAAAAGAAAAGGGTAATAATGTAAAACTATTAATATCTAAAACTGGCAAACATAATGAAAAGTCATGGGATTTAGTATTTGATGATTTTATATCTTATATATACGAAGAAAAAATTACATATAGACTATAAAAAAAGGCACAATGTTTTAAACATCGTGCCTATATTTTTTATATTAATACTAATCTAATAATCATTATGAAAATAAAGAAAGCAAATACACCTAAAGTATAAGAAATTACATTTTGAGTTTTAAATAATAATCTTTGATATCCATGAGCTAATCCTAATATAAATACAAACAGCATATAAATTCCAAAGCTTCCGGTAAAGAAGAATGCCATTATTGCATATAATAATCCAGTTATAATAGGTAAATAAAATTTATACTTATTTAAAACTATTTCAAGGCTATCTTGTAATAAAGATATATATATTAATGAAAAACTTAATCCTAAGCATAAATAATGGAATGATACTATCATAACATCTAATGCATCTAATGTTAATGAGTATCCAAATGGATATAAATTTAGAGCAAGTGGAATCAAGCAAAATATAACTGCAAAGAAGGAGCCAAAGAATATACCTGTAATTATATTAGATATAATTCTTTTTACCTCGACTAATTTTTTTATATTTCCAATTAGATATTGGAATATAAGAGCGGTAATTATATTTACAACTGATACACCTAAATATATGTAATATTTAATTAATCTTGATGATGTTGATGGAATATTTTTAACAATAATAAATGAAATTAATCCAAGTATTAATGATAAAAATACTGCGCTTAATGCAAAAATCAATCTTTTTGCCATCATTACTTTTGATAATTCAGTCTCTGTATATTTTTCTTCCATAATGTTTTTTCTTTTCTTTTAAATTTTATAGTTGATGCTTTGTAATAATCATCTTAGCGAAATCTTTTCCGCACTTAACTGCAACACCAATAGTCTTTGCGCCCTTAACGATGTCTCCACCTGTATAGATGTTTTCAACTGATGTTTGGAAAGATTCACCTTCATTAGCAACTGCCTTAATATAACCATGGTCTGTTGCAATCTTACCAACATTCCATACATCCATATCAGGAATTTGACCAATTGCAGAAATTACATAATCACATGCAATATCTTCAAATTTTCCTGTACCAACAGGTCTTCTTCTTCCTGATTCATCAGGTTCACCTAATTCCATCACTTCACACTTAACACCACAAACCTTACCGTCTTTTCCGTAAACTTCAACAGGGTTTGTTAAGAACTTTAATACTACACCATCATCTTCAGCTTGCTTCATTTCAGCTGCAGTACAAGGTGCTTCTTCTCTACTACGACGATAAGCAATAATAGTCTTTTCAGCGCCACATCTAACAGCAACTCTTGCACCATCCATTGCAACATTACCAGCACCAACAACAACTGCAGTACCATTTAGCTTTGGACGATTTGTAGTAAGACCAAGCTTTTCATCAAAATTATATTGTCTTAAGAATTCTAATGCATTTAATACTCCATCTAAGTTATCACCAGGAATTCCTAAATGTCTAACCTTAGTTAAACCAAATGCTAAATATACATAATCATATTTTGTAGCAAGCTCTAAGAAATCAGATTCCTTTAAATCCTTACCAAAAATAAAATTACCACCTAAATCAATAACTGGTTGAGTTTGCTTTGCGATTGCTTCCATCTTAATTCTAAATGATGGAATACCAAATGACATAACTCCACCACCAAAGTTTTCGCGGTCGTAGATATCAACCTTTACTCCCTTTCCTAATAATTCCTTTGCTGCAGCAAGGCCAGCAGGACCTGCTCCAACGATTGCAACTTTAATTTCTGCCATTTCCTTTTTTCCTCTTTTCTTAATCTCTCTTTTTATTTTTTATAAGCATTATTAACTAAATAGCTATCACATAATGCAATAGCTAATGCAGCTTCACAAACAACCATTGCACGTAAAATGATTGCAGCATCATGTCTTCCCTCAATAACAAGCTCAGAAACCTTCTTATCACGGAAGTTGTAAGTTTGCTGTGGCAAGCCTATAGATGCTGTAGGTTTTACAAAAACCTTTACCTCAATTGGATTTCCGTTAGAAATACCACCACAAATACCACCAGCGTTATTTGTTCTAGTAGTACCATTCTCATCAATTATCTCATCATTAAATTGACTTCCCTTTAAAGAAACACCATCAAATCCAAGACCGAATTCAATTCCTTTAACGCCACCAATTGAGAACATCAAATGTGAAATAGTAGATTCTAGTGAATCAAAATATGGCTCACCTAATCCCATTGGAACTCCAGTAGCCTTTATATTAATTATACCACCAATAGAATCTTTGTTTTTAACAGTTTCAACTAAAATATCTTGGAATTTAGAAGGATCCTTTTCTCCATTAAGATTGCTTATTTTTGTTTCAAAAGAAACACCCTTAAGCATCTTTTTTGCAATTACACCTGCAGAAACAATTCCAAGAGTAATTCTACCTGAAAAATGTCCACCGCCTCTATAATCATTATAGCCATTATATTTTACATGAGCTGTATAATCAGCATGTGATGGACGAGGTTGATTTACTAGATTTGTATAATCCTTACTTCTAGTATTATTATTTGTAAATCTTAATAAAATTGGGGCACCTGTAGTATAACCATTGAAAACACCAGATTCAATTAAAACCTCATCAGCCTCTACTCTAGGTGTTGTTCCAAGACCACCTGATTTTCTTCTTTGTAAATCAGAAATAAAATCTTCTTCAGTTAGTGGAATACCAGGCTTAACACCATCAACAACAATACCAACAGCATTGCCATGTGATTCACCAAATATACTCACTTGAAATAATCTACCGAAATGGTTCATATTATCGCCTCAATTCTTTTTAATAATTCATCTATCTTATACTCATACTTTCTTTCATGCCAAATCTCTTCTGCCTTAATAGCCTGTCCAACAAGCATATATAATCCATCCATATCTGAATTAGCATCAAGTAAAAGCTTCGTATGTCTTGGGTTAAATATTATATCTAAAACATAACCTGCATTTTTAGCATCAATATCACTCAATGGAGATTTACCTACATTAGGATACATTCCAACAGGAGTAGTATTAACGACTATATCATCCTTAGTAAGCTTTAAATCATCATAAGATATTTGATTATCTCCCTTTGGAGTTCTAGATACGTATTTAATAATACCACCCATATCTTTTAATGCTTTATAAACTGCTAAAGATGCTCCTCCAGTACCAAGGATATAACAATTCTTATTTTTTACAGGAACATTAAAATATTTAAGTTCGTTAAAGAAGCCATAATAATCAGTATTATATCCAATAACCTTACCATTTTTTAAAGCTATTGTATTAACAGCACCAATAGATAAAGCCTCATCAGATATTTCATCTAGATACTGCATAACCTCTTTTTTATAAGGAATAGTAACATTATAGCCACTATATTCCCCTCTTCTTAATTCATCAATTGCACCCTTAAGCTCTTCTTTTTTTAATTCCATAAGCTCATATGTTGCATCAATATTAAAATCTTTAAAAATTTCAGAATGAATTTGTGGAGAATAGCTGTGGGAAAGCTTTTCCCCAAGAAGTGCGAACTTCATATTACTTATTTCCCTTTTTACTATTTAATAAATCTTCCTGATACATCTTAGAAGCCTTTAATACACCATCGAAAAATACATTATAATATTTTTCTAATACCTTGTTTGAAAGCTCATCAAGATTATTTTGTCTTAAAACATCCTCCCTAGATGAATCTAAGACTGGAAGGCCATTTTCAATTTTATATTCAGCAACCATTTGAGCTGCAGCCATTCTCTTAAGGAATAAAGAAATCATTTCCTTATCAACTGCATTAATAGTTTCTCTTGCTTCATCTATCTTACTTTTCATATGAAATTATACCTCCAAGTGATTCATATACATTCCAGAATGTTGGATATGATTTTGAAACACATTCAGCACCTGTTATAGTTATTTCCTCATCACATTTTAAAGAAGCCATAGCAAGTGCCATAGCAACTCTATGATCATTATGTGATGAAACAACACCACCATGAATCTTTTTTACGCCTACAAAAGACATACTATCCTTTGTTTCAGAAACATTCATACCAAGCTTATTTAGCTCTTCTTTAACGCATGTGATTCTATCACATTCCTTAATTCTTAATCTTTCAGCATTAATAAGCTTAGACTCTCCTAATGTTAATCCTGCAAGTACTGCAAGTGCAGGTCCTAAATCAGGGGATTGTCCTAAATCAATTATTGCACCCTTTGGATCCTTTAATTTACAATTAAGCTTATCACCAACAAATGAAATTTCTCCACCAAATGAAGTAATATCATCTAAGATTTTCTTATCTCCTTGGTATGATTCCTTACTCATTGCTTTTAATGTAATATCAGCACCAAGCATATCTGCAACTAAGAAAAATGCACTTTGTGAATAATCACCTTCGATTACATAATCGAAAGGCTTATATTGTTGATTCCCTTTTATAACAAATTCTTTATAATCATTATTAATAATTTCTATACCAAAATTACTTAACATATCTAAGGTTAAATC
Organism: Acholeplasmatales bacterium; assembly: GCA_016288855.1. GTDB lineage: Bacteria > Bacillota_I > Bacilli_A > Acholeplasmatales > Anaeroplasmataceae > Anaeroplasma. The sequence continues at coordinate 30,270 of JAEELJ010000065.1, read as the reverse complement.
AATATAACCTTTTGATTCCATTTCAGTTGTAATAACAATTTTAGAATCCTTATCTAGTAGTGGTAGTGCATATAATAAACCAGTAATAAACTGACTAGAAATATCACCTCTAATATTAAATATACCAGGTTTAATTCCACCACTAACCTCTAAAGGTAGATATGAATCCTTTTCATGATGATATGATATACCTTGCTCATCAAATATTTCATAGAATATATCTAATGGTCTTTTAACTAAATTATTTCTTCCAATAAATTTTATTGGTTCCTTTGACACTAAAGCAATTGGTATCATAAATCTTATTGTAGAGCCAGATTCATTTGCATCAATAACATCTATTGCTCTTCTAACTCCACCAGTACCAATTACTTCTATTGTATCATCAAACACATTAACTGTTGCACCAATAGCTCTTACTGCATCAATTGTTGCTAAAATATCCTTAGAAAACATGACATTTGAAATAGTTGATGTACCTTCTGCTAACGCTGCACCAATAATAGCTCTATGAGATAAGCTTTTTGAAGGTGGAATTGTGACTTCACCATGTAATTTATTAGGTTTGATGGTTACATTCATTATAATAAATTCTCCTTAATTTCTTTTTCGCTTATCTTTGTAATTGTGCATTCTCCTAGCTTAGTTAAGAAAATGAAATTAACAACACCAGCTAAATTCTTCTTATCATTTAAAACATCTAATAGATAATCATGATAATCATAATTATCAACAGGTAACTCATATAATTTTAATATTTTTAAAATAGGCTCATAGCATTCCTTAGATGTAACTCCTAAATCCTCGCCCATCTTAATAGCCATAAGCATGCCTATTGCAACAGCTTCACCATGCTTATATCCATATTTTAATTCAATAGCATGTCCAAATGTATGACCAAAATTCAATGTCATTCTTAAGCCTTGATCAAATGGATCAATTTCTACTACTTTTCTTTTTACCTTTAATGATTCCGCAATTATATTTTCATCAATTCTTGGTTTATCAAATAATAAATCTAATAATTTCTTATTACCAATAGCTCCATGCTTAATCAATTCACCCATACCATTATTGAATTCTCTTTTTGGTAATGTGTTTAAAGTTAATGGATCTATTAAAACCATCTTAGGCTGCTTAAAAGCACCTAAAATATTCTTTCTTCCATAAAAATCTATACCAGTCTTACCACCAATAGATGAATCCATTTGTGAAAGTAGGGATGTAGGAACATTAACATAAGGGATTCCTCTATATAATGATGATGCAACAAATCCAGTTAAATCACCAATTACTCCTCCACCTAAGCCAATTAATAATTCATTTCTTCTAATATTCTTTTCTAGTAATTCTTCACAAACATGAATAAACATTTCGATTGATTTAGATTGCTCTCCATGAGGGACTACAACATAATCAATTTGATAATCATCCTTTAATGAATTTATTACTTTATCTAAATATAAATCCTTTACAGTATCATCTGTAATAATATAAACTTTCTTATTCTTATAGACTTCCTTAATATAAAAAGAAAGACGCGATAATATGTCATCTTCAATTAATATCTTATAGGAATCTATACCTAAATTAATATCTAGAGTTTTCATATAATCACATCTCTTTCCTTATTTTAGTAGATGATAAAAATAATTCTTTTAATTTCTTATCATCATTATTTTCTAAAGCTTCTTTCATCTTGTTCATTTCATTCATAAAAACATTAATTTCTTCTAATAAGAAATCTCTATTTTCAATAAATATTTCACTCCATAAGCTTTCATTAATATTTGCAATTCTTGTCATTTCTAAGAAGCTTCTTCCTGCAAAATCAATAAGCTTAGGATCTCTATTAGAATTCATTAGAGAAACTGCAACTGCATGAGTTAAATCTGATGTATATGCAATCATTTGATCATGCTTTAAATAGTCACAAACTGATACATTCATTTCTAAATCATTACCAATTTGAGTTAGCATATCTATTCCCTTACTACTATTATTATTTGTTGTAGTAATAATAAAATTCTTTCCCTTAAATGAAAAAGACTCAGAATATTCAATTCCATTCTTTTCACATCCACTCATAGGATGGTGTGCTAAATATGTTGCAGGTTCTGCAAGCTTAGTTGCTTCTAAAATATACTTAGCTTTAACGCCACATACATCTGTTACAATCTGATTACTATTTAGCATATGATTATATTTTTTTAAAAATTCGATGATTGCTTTAGGATAAGTTGCTAAAATAATTAAATCAGAATCTTTAATATAATCACTAGGGTTTATAGAACCATCTAATATGTATTTTTTATTTTTCGCATAGCTAATTGCCTTTATATCAATATCAGAACCATAAACATTATGCTTCTTAGATAAAAGGTTAGCATATGCCCCTCCAATGAGGCCTAAACCAACAATTAATATATTCATAATAATAGATGTTCTCTCCGTTAAACATTTCATATTAGCGCAAAAATCTTGAATAACATTCAAGAAAGCCGATATGTATTGATATTTTAACACAAACAAGGCTTTTTTTCAATAAAATTATGCATTAGCTATTTGCATAAGTAAGTTATTCCTAACCCATAGTTAATATCTAGCTCAATTCTTGGAGCTAATGCTATTTCTTTTATTGTTCTAAGTTTTGGATAAATAGTTTTTATTGTCTCTCTAAAATAGTCCAGGTAAACCGAATTTCTAAATGAATATAATATTACTGGAGTTAAATTCATTCCCTCAGTATATTCAAAATATGTTTTTATAAAAGTCCTAAAAGGATTTTCTAAACTATTTCTTTTCTTACTAGGCTTTCCTATCATTATAAACTGCCCATTAGTCCATACATATGAATCCCCAATACTTCTTGTGTTAAGTAGGTCAAGTGTAAAAGGTGTAACTGCCTCATCCTCACCTTGCTTAAAAATTCTAATTCCTGAATTTCTTTCTAATGACATTCTTTCAATCATATCTATGACCTTATTCATTGGTAATTGCAATCTTAATTGCTTATCCGCCTCAAGTGCAATCATACCTAATAGGTATGAACAAACAGATGCTTTATATATTATAATAGAATCATCTTTAAATTCATTTTGTAATTTAATTAAATCCATTTCCATATCATATTCATATGGTGAAAGTAGATATAATACATCAGTGTATCCTTGTGTTTTAGCTTGCTTATATAAAGCCTTTAATTCTTCATATTGCTTATGATAAATCTTTACATTAGGATTATCTTCAAATTTCAATCTAACACAAAAAGACTCAGGTGATATTTGCTTTGCGTCCTCATAAACTTCCCCATTAATTTCAATAATATCTGGAATAACTGAAATTGAATATGAATGCTGAACCTGTTCTAATGATGTAGATGATGAAACATATATTTTAGCCTTCATATAATCACTCCTAACTAACTAAATAAATTATAGCATATAAAAAAGAGTAAAAACATTTAGTTTTACTCTTTTTAAATTAAATATTATTAAAATTCATATTGTTTATAAAAATTATATCTATCTTGATCAAATGATAGATTATCATAATTAAATATATCTACACATTCTGTTGTAGTTGAAACCTTAAACATAACTTCAACCTTATATGATTCCTGATATTTAACATTAAGTGCTCTATAATTTGAATCTATAGTCATTTCAATATTAATTTTACTAAATTCAGGTACTATTGTAGATTTTGAGTTTTGTAATATTTCTTGTCTATACCAATAAGGAGCCTTTGTATCCTCTGGATTTAGTTTCATTTTTATTGTATATGTATTATCTTTATTAATAGTCATAGTAGGTTCTTCTAAATATGTTTCTTCTGCAATAATATATCCTGTTAATTGATAAGGCATCCAACCATACATTTTAATATATTCTTCTTTTGTAGCAATTTTTGGATCTTCAGTTGAAAATATTGCAGTTGTATTAGATGAATCTATACTTGATGCATCAGATAATAAAACCTTTTTATCTGAAAAGAAAAATCTTTCCTTTGCGACCTTAACAAATGATGAAGTTGATACAGTTGAAATTATTGCTTCATTATTAATAACAACTCTATGGTTATTAATATTTTGAGTTATACCTAAGGCATTAGATGAACCCTTAGTAGTACATTCAAAATTAATATTTTCCATTCTCCACATAGTATATGCTACTACAGTTTTAGCATCATAATTATTTGGCGCCTTAGTTTCACTTGTTATCTCTTTTTTATCTGTTTCATATATAGTACCATCTAATTCAATGGATGCAACAGGCTTATTTATATTAACTAAAATAATAATCCCAAAAATAATACCTATTAGTAAAATGGTAGATAGGATAGATATTAAAATTATAATTACTCTTTTTTTCAAAATACCACCTTCTAAACATATAAGAATTATAAGCAAGAAAGGGGTAATTGTCAAATAAAAAAGGGATTACCGAAGTAATCCCAATATATTTGGATAATTAATTAGATTATTACTTTAAACCTGCAACTCTTACAGTGTCACGAGCAATCATAACTTCTTCATTTGTAGGAACAATCCATACCTGAATCTTAGAATCTGGTGTAGAAATAATTCTTTCATCTGAGAAAGTATCATTTAACTTTTCGTCAAGCTTAACGCCAAATGGTGCTAATCTATCAACGATATTCTTTCTTAAGTGCTTTAAGTTTTCACCCATACCAGCTGTGAAGCAGATTGCATCTACCTTACCACCTAAATATAACCAGTAAGATGCTATATAATCACAAATTCTCTTAGCTTGTACGTCGAAAGTAAGCTTGCACTTATGATCTCCTTCGTTCATACCAGCAGTAACATCACGTGCATCATTTGAACGACCAGACATTCCTAAGTAGCCTGACTTCTTATTTAAGATATTAACTACTTCTTCAGCAGTCTTTCCTTCCTTCTTGCAGATGTATGAAACAACTGTTGGGTCAACGTTACCAGAACGTGTTCCCATTGGAATACCTTCTAATGGTGTTAAACCCATTGAAGTATCAACACACTTGCCACCCTTAACTGCAGAAATAGATGCACCATTTCCTAAGTGACAAACGATTGTATTAGTATCTTCTAATGGCTTGTTGATTAATTCAGCAATTCTTTGAGATACATACTTATGAGAAGTACCATGAGCACCATACTTACGGATACCATACTTTTCATACCATTCATATGGTGTAGCATACATATATGCTTCTTCTGGCATAGTCTGGTGGAATACTGTATCGAATACTACTACTTCTGGTACAGAAGGTAAAGCCTTATAGAAAGCCTTAATACCAATGATATGAGCTGGGTTATGAAGTGGAGCTAAATCAGCTAAATCAGCAATCTTCTTAACTACAGTTCCGTTAGGACCATCAACTAAAGTTGAATCCTTGAAATATTCTCCACCTTGAACGATACGATGACCAACACCTGAAATTTCATCAAGGCTCTTTAAGATACCCTTATCAATTAATGCATCAAGGATTAATTGAACTCCTTCTGCATGTGTAGGAATAACTGGATTAGTTTCTTCCTTCTTTCCATTATACTTTAATGTTACGATGCCATTTAAAGGCTTGCCAGAACCATCTACTGAACCAATCTTTTCAACAACACCTGAAGCAATAAGCTTTTCTTCTGGCATCTCAAGTAATTGGAACTTAATTGATGAGCTACCAGCGTTAACTGCCATAATTTTCATTTCGTCTAATCTCCTTAATTATTTTTATCTTCCTTTTTATTTTTCTCAAACCACATTTCAATTTGTCTTAAAACATTGCCAAATGCATTTGCATCTGTGAAATTTGGTAGTTTGACCATAAAGCATGGATTATCTATTTTACATTTTTGTAAAACTAAGATAATCTTTGGTTTACCTGTTTTAAACATCTCATCAGGTAATTCAACAAGTCCAACAATAGACATATCCTTTAATAATTCATTTTTGAATTCTTGGTTTTGATCATAATTGAAGAAATCATTTTCTAGAATTGCAATTAATGCGCCATCCTTATTAACTAAATCCTTCAAATGAGTCATTACCTTATAAGGGAAATATTCATTGTCCTTATTTGTTTCATGTGGCATATCTAATACTACTACATCATTACCTATTTGATCATATGAAAACATATCCTCAAGATATATTTCAGTTTGTCTAGATAAAATATCAGCTGTAAGCTTAGTTAGACGAACCATTTCTTCATCCTTATCTACCGCAAATAAATTCATATCCTTATCTAGATAATTAGATATAGTAAATAATAAATTACCTGTACCACACATTGGGTCTAGAATATTGATTACCTTTTTATTAATCATTTTAGATATTAAATATGCAATAAATATACCTAATGTATCAGGCGTTGTATATCCATTAGGGATTCCTATTTCTTTAAATCCTAATAATATAACTGATTGCATTGCCTTTCTAATATCTTCTGATGTAAAATCAATACCTTCTAGCTTATGATAACAATTTGTAAGTTTCTCTTCAGTTTCTTCTTCAACATCCTGTAAAACTTTTTCTTCTAGCATATTGTTAATTGTCATTTCTAACAAATCAAAATATGGCTTGTGAAATTCCTCAAATAAAATCTCATTTGATTCTACTATAATGTCATAGAATAACTCTAAATTGCTGAGTTTAACATCTTGCATAAAATTATCACCTTTGTTATTATACCAAAATTAAAAATTTATGTAAATAAATATTAATTTTATTTAATTCTATTAATCATCTCTTCAAGTTCAGAAACATTATCTACAATAGGTAATCCAAATTTCAATAATAGTCCCTTATCTCTATAACCATAACTTACTAGTATTCCTTTTATAGAAGCATTTATGATTGTGTTAGCATCAACATCTGAATCCCCAATATATACTAAATCATCTGATTTTTTATTAAGCTTTTCCATACACGCGTATATTATATTAGGATTAGGCTTTTTAGGATAACCCATGCCATCTCCTAAAATTAAATCAAATTGATTTGGAAAAAAGTATTCAATTAACTTAGTTAAAGTTATATAATGTTTATTAGATATACATACTAATGTATGACCATCATTTTTTAATGAATAAATCAATTTGACCATTCCAACATATGGTAATGTTTTATCTATGCAATGTATTTCATAATACCTTTTGAATTCTTCAAACATTAAATCAATATGTTGTTTATCATGAGAAGCATCTAAAATTAAGTTTTTAATGCCATTACCAACTAATTTTTTTGTAGTATCTAGTGATACTTCATTATATCCAAATTGTTTTAAGGTATGATTTAATGCATCCCTTAAATCTTCTAAGGTGTATAGTAATGTACCATCAAGATCAAATATTATTGTCATAATATCACCTCATTACTACACTAGTATACACTAAAAAGCAGTAATTTTAAAACAGCATAAAAATGTGTCGAATATTATTCAATCCGAATATAGAATATCGAATAATATTAGAATTTTCTAGGGTACAATTCGGCACTTTTTAAAAAATAAAGATTAAAATTCGTGTTTTTACACTTTTTTTAAAATTTTTATCGAAAAGTATTGTATTTTTATATTTTTTTGTATAAAATACGAAATGTATTAATTTTTAAGATTAAGAAAGAGGTTATATAAATTATGTCAAAAGTTGAATTTAAGACAGCTTATGCTGCAAGAGTGTTCGATGAATTTTTAGCAAAGAATCCTAATCAGCCTGAATATGCTGAAGCTGCTCAAGGTATTTTATTATCTATTGAACAGTTCGTTGCTAAGAATCCTAAGTATGAAGAACAAAAGTTATTAGAAAGATTCTTAGAACCTGAAAGATTCATCCAGTTCAAGGTTGTTTGGACAGATGACAAGGGCAAGATTCAAGTAAACAGAGGATTCCGTTGCCAATACAATTCTGCAATCGGACCTTACAAGGGAGGTTTAAGATTCCACCCATCTGTTAATGCTTCTATCATTAAGTTCTTAGGTCTTGAACAAACTTTAAAGAACTCTTTAACTACTCTACCTATGGGTGGTGGAAAGGGTGGTTCTGATTTCGACCCTAAGGGAAAGAGCGATGTTGAAATCATGAGATTCTGTCAATCATTCATGACTGAATTATATCGCCATATCGGACCAGATACAGACGTTCCAGCTGGTGATATCGGTGTTGGTGGACGTGAAGTTGGTTACATGTTCGGTCAATATAAGAGAATTCGTGATGAACATACTGGTGTATTAACTGGTAAGGGCTTAACATTCGGTGGTTCTCTTGCTCGTACAGAAGCTACAGGTTATGGTCTATGCTACTATACTGAAGAAGCTTTAAAGGTTATCCTAAATACTTCTTTCAAGGGTAAGACAGTTATTATCTCTGGTTCTGGTAACGTTGCAATCTACGCTACAGAAAAGGCTACTCAATTAGGTGCTAAGGTTATCGCATTATCTGATTCAAACGGATATATCGTTGATGAAGAAGGTATTAAGCTTGATGTAGTTAAGCAAATTAAGGAAGTTGAAAGAGGTCGTATCAAGGATTATGTTGCTAAGGCTGGCCGTGGTAAGTACTTCGAAGACAAGAATGGTTCAAAGGGCATTTGGACTGTAAAGGCTGATATTGCTTTACCTTGTGCTACTCAAAACGAAATCAACTTAGATTCAGCTAAGGCTTTAGTTGCTAATGGTGTTATCGCTGTTTGTGAAGGTGCAAACATGCCTTCTACTCCAGAAGCTCAGGAATACTTCATTAATAATAACGTATTATATGGTCCTGCAAAGGCTGCAAACGCTGGTGGTGTTGCAACTTCAGGTCTAGAAATGTCTCAAAACTCTGAAAGATTATCATGGACATTTGAAGAAGTTGATAAGAAGTTACATGACATCATGGTTAACATCTTCTACAACTGCTATGAAAATTCTAAGGAATTCGGCAAGAACAAGTACGATTTAATGACTGGTGCTAATATCGGCGGCTTCAAGAAGGTTGCTGAAGCTATGTTAGCTCAAGGCTTATAAGATTAAAAATCAAAAGAGCTCACAATTTGTGAGTTCTTTTTTTATGCCAAAGAAAAGGATGGGAATCTTCCCATCCTTCTATCTTATTTTGTTGTTTCTAAATATAATTCTTGGAAATATGGATTAGCACCAATGCTTAAGCTACCTAATAAATTAGAATATAAGTCGCTTAAGTAATTATTATTGCCAAGATATAAAACTGGTTCAAATGGCTTTTCATCATTAGTATTATGCCAATTGAATTTAACTGTAGAAATATCAACAGTATCTTCTACTGATTGAATCTTTTCACCAGTTAAATTAAGTAAGTCTTCTGAAATATCAGTTGTTGTATCATCATATCCACTATTCTTCCAAATACAATTCTTAATATTAACACCTGCATCTATATCATCAGTTGTAAAATTAGTTCCTGTTTTTGGATTATATTTTGAAGTATATGAACTTATAGTATCTGATGAAGTATTATTATTCTTATATAAATCAGATACTCCTAAAAATACACAGTTTTCAGCCGCAACAGATCCACCATATCCTGCAACAATACATTGTGAAACCATACCACACTTATATTTGCCATATCCACTAATATTCTTAACACCAGCTGCAACTAGCTTAGTTCTATATTCATAATATTGTCTATTATCAACAATACAGTTATACATATAAGCTATACCACCACGAACATTTGGAATTCTATCCTCAATATTTGTGAAAATATTATTAGCATAAGAAACCTTTAAGCAATCATTATACCAAGTGTTTGATGCATCTCCATCTAAGAATGCCTTCTTTTGTGGAATCGCAATACCATATAGAATATCATCAAATGATAGGCCATATGTATCTCTTAATAGCTTATAGTAGCTATACATTGTATTAGAACCATTAGTTTGATAATCAGCTTCTACTTCTTCCATCATCTTATATAAATATCCATCTTTATCATCAGATCCAGCATGAAAATTACAATTTGAAATATGATATCCAGTTGATTCATCATTTAATGTAGATGATACACCATAAGGTGCATATTCACCGTTGGCACGATTATAGAAATATGGATTTGAAATATCTATTTGTCCATCATAAGATTTACCAAATGAGCAATGGTCAATCCAAACATGGGCACAATTTGAAATCTTAAAATATGCCCAGCCTTGAGCATCCATATTACCAATTGTATCTGCTGCACTTGATGAGCAAGAGTCCTCCCATTGCCAAATTTCATCCATATCAAGATTTCTAAATGCAACATCATCAGATGATGATACTAAAAATCCTGCGTTAGTTAATTTAGCTGAATTCTTTGAATAGATTAATAAACCATTAGTTTTTGAAACCTTTATTTTTGAAACACCGTTTTCTTCTACATGAGATGAAACAGTAAAGCCATTTGACATATTAGGATAATTCTTTCTAGTTGAGTTCCAATCTTCAACGACACCTGATTCCTTTGCAGTATTAGATAACTTATTATATCCTAAATTAATATCTTCGGTAATTTCAATTACATGAACCTGCTGCTCACTATTTAAAGTTTGCTCTAAATGTCCTTCATATCCATTTACTATTGATTCAAGTTCAAGTCTTCTTGGTTCATTTGAAGATTTACCCTGTGGACTTGCAGCACGTTCTGCCATTAATGTATTATATTCATCAATATTTGCTTGTTTAGTCGCATCTACATTGTCATATACGAATGTTGACTCATAATCTGTTTGTGCATTTGCTAATGCATTAATCAATTCATCAGCATTAGATACCTTAACATAAGCACTTGTATTCTCGTACTGAGTATAATCTCTAATATAACCTGCTGCATATCCTTGATCATAGAATCCAGCCTGTTGATATTGATTTCCTGAATTTAAATAAGCTTTTCCAGTTAATCCTATTGATGCTTCAGGAGTATAATTTAAAATTTCACCTAAATTTAATGAAAGCTTTGTATATGATGCATATAAGTTCATATCAGTAGCATTAGTCATTGCTCTATTTGTAGGTACTGCCTTTCCATTTACCATTGTCCATCCGGCAAATGAATATCCTGTTTTTGTATATGTAGGTAACACCTCAGCTAATGTTTGACCAACCTGATAAGTAACAGTATCTAAAATAGTAGTTTTATCATTATCATATAAAGTAATAGTACCTGTTGCTACATCTGAAGTTGTTGTAACCACATCAGTTGTCGTATCTTCTGTTGTAGTAAGTGGAACTGATGTAGTTGCAGGAATACTAGATGTTTCTCCTGTAGTTGTAAAAATATCTGTAGTAGTTTGAACTGTAGTTGTTGCTGCATCAGTTGTTGTATTAATAGTTGTTGTTGCAACATCATTACTTGTAGTTTCAACCGTAGAACTTGTTTCAACAGTTGAGCTAGTTGTTAGTTTAGTTGTTGTTGCATCATTTGATTGACAAGCGCTTAAAGTTAAAAGTCCTAATGCGCTTAATAATATAATTCTTTTTTTCACTTCATATCAACCTCGTTTCTAAAACGCTTACATTATAAAATATAACTTTTTTTCTTTCAAGACTTTACTTTTAAATAATAATATCTTCTTTATATAATTATTATCATTTCTATCTATTCAAAACAAAAACAGGCATTTAGTTTAAAACCAAATACCTGTAATGAATATTTCTATACCAATCAATATTAAAACAATTCCACCAATTAATATTGCCTTAGGTCCTAATTTATCTCCAAATTTCTTTCCTATAAATAAAGCTATTATACACATTACTAATGTAACAATCATTATTAAAGCAATTACTAATAATGCTTCTAATATATTAAATGAAGAAAATGTTAATCCAGATGACAATGCGTCAATTGATGTTGCAATAGCTTGAAGGAATACAACCTTAAATGTCAAATTCTTTAAAACCTCTTTATTCTTATCCATTTCTTCTACTGTTTCTAAAGAATTTTCTATATTAAGATTTTTAATTTCTTTTATTTCCTTTATTCCATCAAGCACCATCTTACCACCTAAAAATAATAATATTATAAGAGATAAGATTGGAATCACATGGTATTTTTCAACGAATGAAAAATTCTCATATATAACATTACCAAATAGATAACCAATTAATGGCATCACACCTTGGAATAACGAAAATATACCTGCAATAAATAATATCTTTTTTAAAGACATTTTGGGTTCTTGCAATCCATTAGCCATAGAAACAGCACATGCATCCATAGTTAAACCAAGACCTAATAATAATCCTTGAATTATTAACTGTGCAACTACCGCATTTTGTCCTATATAAATGTTATTTAAAAACATAATAAACTCCATAATTTTTAGCAATAATTATTAAAGCTATAATTAATAAAACATTGTTATTTTAACATATAGTTTTATTAAATCAATAAATATTTTATGCTACTGTTACACATTTAGCTAAATTCTTTGGCTTATCAATATCACAGTTCTTCTCTTTTGCTGTAAAATATGCAATCAATTGAACTGCAACACCTAAAACAACAGGTGATAAATGCTGAACAACATTAGGTAATGATAATGCATCATTATCATGCGCAAATGCTTCAGATGAAATAACAAAACATTTTGCATTTCTTGTTTTTGCTTCTTTTAGATTAACTCTAGTAATCGCATTAGTTGCCTCGTTAGTTATTAATGCAATTACAGGTGTATTATCATCTATAACTGCAATAGGGCCATGCTTTAGCTCACCAGATGGATATGCTTGAGATACTATATAAGAAACCTCTTTAAGTTTTAAAGATGCTTCAATTGCAACATAATAATCAAGACCTCTACCTATATAAAATAAATAAGATGACTTTGCTAATTCCTTAGCTATTGCATTACAAATTGGAGCCTTAATTAAAACCTTATCTACTGCTAATGCAACATTAGTTAATTCTTGTCTTAATTCATTTTTCTTATCACAAATAGAAAAAGCTAATATTAATGACATTACAATTTCTGCAACATATGTTTTAGTTGATGCTACCGCAATCTCTCTACCTGCATATAAATTTATTGAGAAGTCTGATAATCTTTTAATACTTGATTCTTCTTGATTAGTAATAGATATTATCTTAAATAGTCCTTTATATTTATTAATTACATTAATAGAATCTAAAGTCTCACCAGACTGAGAAAACATTAAAAATATTGATCCAGGCTTAATATATGTATTATCATAAAATAATTCTGAGGCATAATGAAGTGAAACCTCTTTATGACCAAATGATTCAAAATAATATTTGGCAATCATTCCAGCATTATAAGATGTGCCTGAGGCAACAATGTATACCTTTGATGCTTCTTTTATTGTTTTAACTAAATCATCATTTAAAACAATATCATCATTATCAAAATACTTAGAGATTAGATTTCTTATAACGAAAGGAGTCTCATATATTTCTTTTAGCATATAATGATTAAAAGCGCCCTTATTAATATCTTCTTCTTTGATGCCAAGCTTTAAATAATTCGGCTTTATTTCATTTCCAAGGATATCTAGGATTACTAATTCTTTTCCTCTAACATAACCTAATGTATTATCCTCTAGTGAAAAATATTCATCACATACCCCAACAAATGATAATAAATCACTTGATAAAACAGAACCCTTATTATCAATTCCAATTAATAAAGGAGACTGCTTCTTAGCGAAATAAATAGTATTATTATCCTTTGTATCAATTACTAAGATTGCATAAGTACCTTCAAGTATTGTCATTGATTTTCTTATTGAATCTAAGACTGAATATTCATAAGAAAAATGCTCTATTAGATTAACAATTACTTCTGTATCAGTTTTAGAATAGAAATTATAATCCTTTAAATATTCATATTTAATTCTTTTATAATTCTCTATTATTCCATTATGTACAATAATAAATCTTTTATCTTTAGAAATATGTGGATGAGAATTAATTTTATTAACCTCACCATGTGTTGCCCATCTTGTATGTCCAATGGCTAAATTTGTTTCATAAGACTTATCTATTGTTTTTCTTAAATCTTCAACTCTACCGATTTCTTTAAAAATATCAAATGATAAAGTATTAGGATTATATTCAGCAATTCCAGCTGAATCATAGCCTCTATATTCAAGCTTATATAATCCATCCATAACTACATCACTTGCTTTAGGACCAATATAACCGATTATACCGCACATATTTCCTCCTTTTTAAAAACAACCTTGAACTAAATCAAGGTTGTATTATTATATCAATTATTCATTAATTAATGAAGAATTATCATAAGGAGCTTCTTCCTTATTTTCTTCTTTAATTTCTTGTGAAACTGCTTCTTCCTTATTTTGAGTTTCTAATGTTTCAGTTGCTTCTACTGGAGCCTCTTCAGCTTCTACTGAAGTTTCTTCAGTTTCTACTGAAGCTTCTTCTGATACTTCAGTATCTTCAACCTTTGTTTCAGTTGTATCAACTTTAACTTCTTCCTTAGCTAAAGAATTAGTCTTAACAATGTTTAATCCATTAAATGCAATAACATATGCATATAATACACAAATACCAAATGTAGTAAATGCCATAAATGGATTATCAAAATTAAACATTATTTGTAATGCATCAAATAAATAGAATACGAATAATATTGATGCAGAAACTGCTGCAATGATTGATGCAAAATAATATTCTTTCTTAATTTCGCCTAATGCTGTACCAGCACCAACTAATAAAATTAAAACTGCAGATAATAATGCGAACTCATCAGTATTTCTAAATACTCTATTTGTTGCATAAATTCCTAAAATAACAATTGCAATTACAGGAATTAAAACACTTAAAGTCTTTTTATTAACAGCTGATAAAATAATTGCAACAATTGATGTAGCAAGACCAACGCTTACTAAAGCGACTTGATTTGTTTGAACATTAAGTGTCTTTGTTGAAGTCATATTTATAACTGCAATTGAAACTGCAATTATAAAAATAAGTGTAGCAAGAATAGATGTTAATAATGTAACTAACTTTTTCATTAAAATTTCCTCCCTAATCATTTGTTTCTTCTACATTTTTATTTCTATTTAATAGTAATTCTAATAAGATTATTGCAATTATAATAAGGCATGCAAATCCATATAAAGAACCATCAAATACTTGTAATAATCTAATAACAAATAATGTGCCTAATGTAACCCATCTAATGATTTCAATAGTCTTATCTTTGCTAGTTATATAATAGAAAACGATAGCTGCAACATACAATAAAATATATCCTATTGAACTATAGCTTTCTAATCTTACAAGTGAATAAACATTAATTAAAATATTTGCAGTTGAATATAGTCCAAATGCAATTGGTAAAAAAGGTTTTGCTCGCTTACTTATAGCTCCTACTACAATAAGCACTAAAGCAATAATAATTGCAATATTTTCAACAAAATCAATTGCTGTTGCTTCAGTAAATTGATAACCTAAAGTACCGATTAGTATTAGTGTCATTAAGATTAAACCAATACCCGCAAGGACTAATGCAATTGGATAAAAATTCTTTTTAATTTTCTCTAACATTACTCTCTACCATCCCAACAATAAGTACATAATTTATCTTCATCAATACCACATGCTTTTTTCAAATCATCTAAACGGTTGAATCCTAATGAAGTGAAATTTAATTCTTTTCTAATTTCTTCAACCATTGCTTTATATTTGTCTCCATCTGGATTTATATATTCTTTAATTGTTTCTTCGTTTGTATTTCCTTCTAATTTATTAATTACATTTCTTGTAATTAATTCCATTTCAGAATTTGAACGTGAGAAATTTAAATATTTACATCCATATAATAATGGTGGACATGCACTTCTAATATGAACTTCTTTAGCTCCTGATTCATATAAGAATTGAGTTGTATTTCTCATTTGAGTACCTCTTACAATTGAATCATCAATTAATAAAAGCTTCTTACCCTTAATTAAATCATGAACTGGTATAAGTTTCATATGAGCAATATGATTTCTTGTTTTTTGGCTTGTTGGCATAAAGCTTCTTGGCCAAGTTGGAGTATATTTAATAAATGGTCTTTCGAATGGGATACCAGATTCATTAGAATAACCTACAGCATGTGCTGTTCCTGAGTCAGGAACACCTGCAACTGAATCAGGGTGGATATCTCCTCTTTCCATATCTCTTTTGGCAATCCATTCACCACATCTATAACGCATCTTTTCAACAGATAAGCCTTCATATGATGAACAAGGATAACCATAATATACCCATAAGAATGCACAAATTCTCATCTTATTGCCTGGAGCAACTAGCATCTTTACTTCGTTTTCATTGACAAAATCAATTTCACCAGGTCCTAATTCTCTATAATCAGTATAGCCTAAATTTAAATATGCAAAAGATTCAAATGATACAGCAAAGCCTTCGCCTTCCTTGTGACCAATTACAGCAGGGGTTCTACCATATTTATCTCTCATTACATATAAGCCCTTTTCATTCATTAATAGTAATGTAATTGATCCATCTACTAATTCTTGAACATATCTAAGGCCATCAATTAAATTATCCTTTTGATTAATAATTGAAGCTACGAGTTCAGTCGGATTAATATCTCCACCACTCATTTCTAAGAAATGTGAAGTACCATGCTCAAACATCATCTTTTCAATTTCTTCTGCATTATTAATCTTTCCTACAGTTGTTATCGCATATGTTCCATGATGTGATTTAACAATTAAAGGCTGTGGTTCATAATCTGATATACAACCAATACCATATTCGCCTTTCATTTTATCTACATCAAACTCAAACTTTGTTCTAAATGGTGAATTTTCAATGTTATGAATAGAACGATTGAAACCATTGTTCTTATCAAAAACAGCCATACCACCACGACGAGTTCCTAAATGTGAATGATAATCTATTCCATAAAACAAATCAAACACACAATCATGCTTTGACGCAACGCCAAAAAAGCCGCCCATAAACAAAACCTTCCTTTTTCAATAGTACTCTATTATTATACTATATAATAATAAAGAAAAAAATACTTTTTATATATAAAAATCCCAAATAAAAATGTGATAAAAAGCAAAAAAAGACTAGGTTAATTTCTAACCTAGTCCTTAAATTAACGACGTTCCTTAATACGAGCAGCCTTAGCAGATAATGAACGAATGTAGTTTAACTTGCTACGACGAACCTTACCATGTCTAGTTACTTCGATATGGTCGATAGATGGTGTATGTACTGGGAAAGTACGTTCAACACCAACACCATAAGAAATCTTTCTTACAGTGAAAGTTTCAGAAATTCCAGCACCTTGACGCTTAATAACTAAGCCTTCGAATACTTGGATTCTCTTATTATCGCCTTCAACGATGTTAACATAAACCTTAACAGAATCACCGGGACGGAACTCAGGGCGTTCTTTTAAGTATTCAGCAGTAATTTCATTAATTAATGCTTGTCCTTTAACGTTTGCCATAATGTATCTCCTATATAACTTTCTCATAGCCATAAATATCCAATTTGCCAGCGGAGAATGTGCTTTGCTGAATTGACAGCATTAAAATAATATCACACTTATTATTCTATTGCAAGTATTATTTTTCCAAAAATAAAAGCCTTTCTTATTATAAGAAAAGCATTTATCTTAATTAAGCTGCTAATACGCAAATTCCCTGGCCAATAATTGTTGTAATTAAATCAATTAACCAGAAAACGAATCCAAATGGAATAGCTAATATTGCTGCAACTAATGTAACAACATTTTTGCTATCAACGAATCTTAATACACGGATTACGATTGCAAGAGGATATCCTAAGAAGATAGCCATAATTAATCTTAAAATCCAAGGTAAATTATCATACCACTTTGTCATTTCATTTCTCCTTATTATTTTTTTATTTTATTCAGCAGTATCTTCTTTTGAAGAATCTTCTGCTGGAACTAAAACCTTAAGCTTTCCGTCCATTATTACAGTAACAAAATCAATAATTGATAAGATAAATCCTGTAACAAAGATAATATCTAAAATTGCTCCAACTAATGTAGCTGTATCCTTTGTTTCAATGAACTTAAAAACTCTATAGACAGCACCAATAGCCCATCCAATGAATGGAATCATTAATAAGATTTTAATAACCTTATCTTGGCTGTCAAACCATTTAGCAAATCCCATATTTAACCTCCCTGAAAAAACTAATTAAATTATAGAATAATAAGAGTCCAAATTCAACAATTTGGACCTTTAATATTATTAATTATTAACATAGTATTACAGTGTGTAAGCGCTTAATTTAAGATTTCTTCATCATAATGCTTACATTCGCCTTTTTCAATTAATGTAACATTATTAAATTTAATATTACTATAGTTATTTAAATCTAAGGCTTTATCACAGCCAACGCTAACATTTTTAAATGTTAGATTTGTTATTGTATCCTTATTTATACCATTGATCTTAATACCAGTTTTTGCATGGTTACAAATAATATTTTCCATTAATAAATCCTTAAAATATGGAATATCATCCTTATCAACTTCCATATTACTTTCGCCTGTATCCTCAATATTTACTAGCTTATATCCCATATCAAAAATAAATGCTTCATTAACGATATTAGACATTGTTATATTTCTCATTACAATGTCATTAATTAAACCGCCTCTACCTAATGCTGATTTATAACGAATACCAACCTCTGTTCCAGAGAATGTACAATTTTCAATTAGTACATTATTAATACCTCTAGACATTTCAGACCCGATAACAAATCCACCATGTGCATCAAAAACCTTACAATCATGAATCCAAACATTCTTTGTAGGCTTCTTAATCTTTCTTGCTTCCTTATTCTTTCCACTCTTTATACAAATACCATCATCTCCAACAGAGAATACTGTATTTTTAATTTCAACATTTTCACAAGATTCAACATCAATTCCATCACCATTTTGAGCATATGCTGGATTCTTAATATTACATGAATCAACAGTTAAATTTGTTGTAAAAAGTGGATGTACATTCCATGCTGGAGAATTTTGGAATGTCACTCCTTTTAATAATACCTTATCACAATTCTTTATAGATACAAAAACAGGACGAAATACATCAAATACTTCTCTTGCTTCATTTAATACATTTTCATTATTATAATCAGGCTCACCTTGATTTACACCATCAAAGTATGACTTTGTTGGACACCAAATTTCTGTTTCACCAGTCTTAATAATATATTCGCTTTTCTTAAGCATTTGTGCCCACTGTCTTTCAGTAACCTTAAAATGCTTAACACCTCTCCAAAGATGACCTGCACCATCTAATACACCTTCGCCTGTAATTGCTACATTAGAAGCATTTTCAATTGTTATTGGAGAAATCGCTCTAATTCTTCTAATACCTTCGTAATCAGTGAATATTAAAGGATACTCTTCTTTTGATTTAGTAAATTGTACAAAGGCATCTCCTTCTAAATGTAATTCTACATTACTCTTTATATTTAAGGGTCCTGTAAGGAAGAAGCCTGATGGAATAGTAACTCTACCACCACCATTTTTGCTACATAAATCGATTGCATTCTGGAATGATTCTCTATTATTAAATGTTAAATCTGATTTTGCTCCAAAATCTAAGACATTATATTCTTCTTTTTTAATAACTGGTAATTCAACTTTAATATTCATTTTTAACTCCTCTAATTTATTTTGAATAAGTTTTCTCTTGTAGTGATATAAGCATACATAGAATTTTCTAGATGTGATCTCATGAGTTTAGTTGCTAAAGCCTCATTACGAATTGCAATAGCATTCATAACCTCATAATGTTCATTAATTGCAGTTCTTAATCTTTCTACAGAGTTTGCATTTTGAATATACATAAATCTTTGGCACTTATCCATTAATTCTCTCATAGTTTTTTCTATATATTGATTTCCTGTTAGTTTAGCTAAAGACATATGGAATTCAATATCCATCGCATCAAAACGAGAAATAGATTCAGAATTATAGTCCTTCATAATTTCTTCAGGATCAAAATAGATATTCTTACTAAAAATATGATGAATAATACCTAATTCTAATATCATTCTTAATTCATATATTTTTTTAATATCATTAATTGATATAGTAGAAACAATTGTTGCACGTCTTGGCATAACAATTAAATAACCTTCGTCAGCTAATTTTAATACAGCCTCTCTTACAGGTGTTCTTGAAATATTATGCTCTAAAGCAAAAGCCTTCTCATCGAAAACTTCTCCTTGCTTACGCTTATTTGTAATAATTTCTTCTTTTATAATTCCGTACCAATTCATAATAATTCCTCCTGATATATCAGTTATATATCAATTGTATATTATATGAATAAAGAACCATAAAGTAAAGGAAATTTCCACTCAAAATTATGTGAAATTTTGTAAAAATAAAAAGGAGAAAAAATCAATTTTTTCTCCTTTTAAAATCTTATTTTGTAGTAGAACCAAATCCACCATTTCTAACGCCATCTGCATCATCATCAAATGTTATACCGTATTCTACAAAAATACCTTGCATAAAACCTGTAGACGCTTTAATTTCAACTACTTTTCCCTCGTTTGAATCATTAGTGATTTTCGCAAAAATATGACCTTCATTATCAGAATTATAATAATCAGAATCAATAATTCCTACTGTATTATTTAGTTGAAGACGATACTTAAAGCCTAATCCACTTCTTGGATATAATTTTAAAACATAATTATCTTCCATCTTACATCTAATTCCAGTTGGAATCTTTACTGTTTCACCTGGCTTTAATGTTATATCAATTGGTGAATAAAAATCATATCCTGCAGATCCCTTTGTTGCTCTTTTAGGAAGCTTTATTGAATCGTAGATTCCTTTTATTTCTTCTAAATCCATATCATCAAAAGCTTTCTTATATTCATCGAAAGATACTTTTTCAAATTTTGCTACTCTTTTAAATTCACTCATATAATTATCCTTTTTTATTTTAACTTTTTTAATAATTCATCATGCATTGCTTCATATCCAGGCTTACCAAGTAAAGCAAACATATTTTTCTTATAAGATTCTACACCAGGTTGGTCGAATGGATTAACCCCTAATGTATATGCAGAAATACCACATGCTAATTCAAAGAAATAAACCATATATCCATAAGTAAATGGATTAATTTCTGGTACTGTAATTCTAATATTTGGTACGCCACCTTCAACATGTGCAAGCATTGTACCTTCCATAGCCATCTTATTAACGTAGCTTACATTCTTATGAGCTAAGAAATTAAGACCATCTAGGTTTCCTTCTTCTTCATTAATTTGAATTTCTCTTTCAGGCTTTTCTACTGAAATAACAGTTTCAAATAATGTTCTTTCACCTTGCTGAATCATTTGTCCTAAGCTATGTAGATCTGTTGAGAATGAAGCTGATGTAATCCAAATACCCTTATTTTCTTTACCTTCAGATTCTCCAAATAGTTGCTTCCACCATTCTGCAAAGAAGCAAAGCTTTGGTTCATAATTTACAAGCATTTCAATCTTTTTATTAGAATTATATAAAACATTTCTTAATAATGCATATTTCATTGCATCATTAGAATCAACATCATTTTCTTTATAATCCTCATGTGCTTTTCTTGCACCTTCCATCATTTGGTCAATATCAATACCAGCTGCTGCAATTGGTAATAAGCCTACTGCAGTTAATACTGAATATCTTCCTCCTACATCATCAGGTACAACAAATTCTTGATATCCTAATGCATCTGCTTCTGTTTTTAAAGCGCCCTTCTTCTTATCAGTTGTTGCATAAATTCTTTCGCTAGCTTTATTGCCATATTTTTTTATTGCTAAATCTTTAAAAATACGGAATGCAATAGATGGCTCAGTTGTTGTTCCTGACTTAGAAATAACATTAATTGAGAAATCCTTATCAGCAAGATAGTCAATTAAATCCTTAATATATGTTGATGATATATGATTACCAACAAAAATAACCTCTACACCATTATCATTTGTTTTAAAATATGGCTTTAGCATTTCAACTGCTGACTTAGCTCCTAAATAAGAACCACCAATACCGATTGCTAATAAAACATCTGAATCAGACTTAATTTTCTTTGCAGCATCCTTAATTCTTTTAAATTCTTCTTTATCATATTCAAAAGGTAAGTCTAACCATCCTAAGAAATCATTACCTTTCCCATTCTTATTTCTTAATGTTTCATATGATACCTTAACCTTTTTAGCTAATTCATCATATAATTTTTCATCATAAAATCCCTTTGTCTTAGATACATCTAATGTTAAATAATTACTCATAACTTCCTCCAATTAATTTATTTATATTATTTTAAATAGAAAACAAAGTTTTTAAATATTTCAGTAGTTGTCATTACTGGAATGTTTTCTGGATTTGGTGTATTAACATATCCACAGAAACAAGTTATAGCAATAACAAATCCTAACATACCAACAGCTACCCCTAATATAGCTCCGGCAAACACTTCATATTTTTTATGTCCTAATAATTCTTTTAATATAGGTTGATTAACTAATCCTAATGCTTCCTTTTTCTCATCAGGTAATGTTTTAACTAGCTTATTTAATATTATTGCATGCTTTGTTGCCTCATATCTAACCCCCATTGCATCATGTAATGTTAAAATACCAAATGTTAAAGATACACTAAATGACCAATCTAAATATCCCATATCTCTAAATTGAATCATACCTAATGCTGTAATCAATGATACAACAAATGATGTATGACTTGATGGGAAGCCTCCTGTTGAATGTAACATATCCCATGCAGGCTTCTTATAGATATATGAATATATTCCTAATTTCATAAATTGAGCTGCTAGCATACCAAATGTTGCAATAATGAATATTAGCATTGCTCGCATTGTAATAAATTGAACTAAATTATTAACATTTTGCTGCTGAGGAGCAATATTAATAGTAACTGTACTACCTAAAATTTGCTCCATTATGAAAAAGCCAATAATACCAATTGTAATACCTATTAAAGCACCAACTAAAACTTCACCAGGTCTATGACCTAAAAGTTCTCTTAGGTTATCATCTTTAATACCTAGCTCCTGCTTCTTTTCAGGGGTCATATCCATTAAAACCTTATTCAACACCTTAGCCTGTCTTGATGTTTGATATCTAACACCTAAAGCATCATGAATAGATATAAATCCTAATACTATTGCAACACCAAAGCTCCAATCTAAATAATTTAATTCTTTAAATTGAATTAAAAACATTGCAACTGTAAAAGCTAGTATAAATGCTACATTACTAGATGGGAAACCACCACTACTATATAACATTTTCCACATAGGCTTCTTTTCAACTATTGAATGAATAATAAATTTCAATAATTGAGCAAATACCATCGCAATAACACCTAAGATGAAAACAACCATAGTACGCTCTTGAAGCATACTATTAATTGATTTAATATTACCTGTAAAAATCTTTAGCTCTCTAATTGATGATTTAGACATTTGTTCAATAATTAAAGTACCTATTGCACCAACAATTGCACCAATAATTGCACCTATTTTTACGTGCGTACTATTGTTACCAATATCTGTAGATAATTTTGGTTCATTATCTAATCCTAAATCATTTTTCTTATCTTCGTCCATACCATCAACAATCTTATTGATTAATATGGCATGTCTTGAAGACTCATAGCCCAATCCCTTTACATCATGAATTACAATAATTCCAAATACTATTGCAACTGCAAAACTCCAATCTAAATATCCTAATTCAAGTAATTGAATCAAAAACATTGAGACTAGAAATGCAACAATCATTGACGTATGAGATGATGGAGATCCACCAGTTTGATACAACATCTTCCACATTGGCTTACGATATGAAATTGAATATATTATAAACTTTACAAGTTGTGCAATTATTAAACCTGCAAAGGCTATAATAATGATTGCTATTACACGCCATGTTATAGCTTCAAATGCTTTTTCCATAGCATAACCACTCCCTACTATTTAACTATTATTGAATATTTTTAACTCCAACTACTTCAGGAATATATTCTTTTAATAATTCCTCAATACCATCATATAAAGTTGAATCCTGTACTCCACAATTTGTACAAGCTCCTAATAATCTTACAACTACTATACCATCTTCAAAATCAATGAATTCGATATCTCCACCTTCACTATTTAAATATGGTCTAATCTTGCTAAGAACATTAGATATATCTAGCATTATGTCTCCCTTGCTTCTTTCATTTTTAACTTCTGACATAATTATTTACCTCTATTTTGTTTGTTTTCTTTATTCTTATTATTATTTTGGTTATTATTTTTATTAAATTGCTTATTATTGTTGTTATTATTTCTATTATTTTGATTTTGCTTATTATTGTTATTATTATTTTGATTTTGTTTATTATTATTGTTGTTTTGATTTCTATTGTTTTGGTTTTGTCTATTATTGTTCTTCTTAGAATTTTGCTTTTTAGAAGGATCAAAATCAGGAGATGCAGAAACATATGTTTCAACATTTTCTAATACCTTTTCTTCTGGCTTTTTGCCATTTGGCTTACCAAATGATTTATTATAACCTAAATCACCCTTATCGTCCTTTAAATCCTGTGGTAATGTACCAAGATTAATCTTTTGAAGCTTCTCCGGATCAATTACTATATGTGGATTTGATGCAGGATTAGTATCTAAGATTAATGATTCCTTATCAAAGTTTTCCTTTGGCATATCCTTAACAATAATTCTAGGAACTTCATTGTTCATTTCAATATTTTCAAGCTTTTTATATTCTTCTTGTGTATGTATCCTTTTTAAAACGAAAAAAGGGCAACCAAAAGCACAAGACTTATCTAAATATTCATCAATAAGCTTAAAATAGTTTTTACTTTTTGGATTAGTATCAAAACCTTTTAATCTTAGTATTGAAGATGAAATATCACCAACAATATATTCATATTTATCAAAGAATTCTTCAAAGTATTTTCTTTGGAATTCTTCAAGATTAAATGCATCTCTATAATTTCTTTCTAAAAGATACATTCCCTTTTCACAATTAATAACCATAAATAACCACCCACTAAATTATAATACAAATATCTAGCTTAAAAAAGATTATAATATTTTTGTTAATAGTCCATTAACACCTTTTACTATATCTTTATAGCATTCTTCAAAATCACCAGTATACCAAGGATCTGAAATATCGCTTTGTAATCCAGCAAAGCTTAATAATGTATAAACCTTTTTATCTTTATCATTTCCTACAATTCTTTCAAGAAGATATCTATTATGCTCATCCATAATAATTAAATAATCGTAATAATCATAATCGCTTCTTGTAACCTGAGATGAGCTAGTTTTAACATATGGAATATTATGCTTATCTAGACATCTTTTTGCAGGAGGATACATGTCATTTCCTATTTCTTCCCTTGAAACAGCTTTTGCATCTACAATATATTTATCATGTAATCCTAACTTATCAATTTCATTTTGAAATATAAATCTTGCCATTGGAGAACGGCATATAGAACCATGACATATAAATAATATTTTAGTCATTTTCTACTAAGCAAACTGCTTCACAAGCAATTGCTTCTCCTCTTCCTATAAAGCCCATTCCTTCATGAGTAGTTGCCTTAATTGATACTTGATCTAATCTAACATTAAGTAGGGAACTAACTGACTCTTGAATTTTTTCTCTTATAGGCTTTATTTTTATATTTTGGGAATAAATCATAACATCTAAATTATTTAAATGATATCCCTTATCTAATACTCTTTTATAGCATTCCTTTAATATAATCTTTGAATCCATTCCTAATGTTTCATTTGAATTATCAGGATAAAATGTTCCTAAATCACCTAAAGCAAGTGAACCTAATAATGATTCTGCAATCGCATGCAATATAACATCAGCGTCGCTATGTCCTAATAGTCCTACCTCAGATTCTACTAAAATACCACCTAATATTAATTTTCTTCCTGGGACTAATTTATGAGTATCCCAGCTATGGCCTATTCTAATCATAATCCCTCCATAAAACTTCTGCGAGCTTTAAATCTATTGGATATGTGATTTTAAAAGCTTCAGGATTTGCTTTAACTAAATTAACTTTAATATCACAATAATTAGTTAATACTGCAATATCATCGGTAAATGTTTTATTCTCATCAAATGATTTCTTATATGCTTCTAAAATTAACTTTTTTGGAGCACATTGTGGTGTTACTGCCTTAATAACCTTATTTCTATCTAAAAGCTCTAATTTAGAGTTATTTTGATATCTTATAGTATCTACAGATTCTAAATAGGTTAATACTGCTTCATCATGATTAATATTATTAACTATTTCATTAATAACATCACCTGATATAAAAGGACGAGCCGCATCATGAATTAAAATATAATCACCTTTGGCCTTAGTTATTCCATTATATACTGATTCACCTCTAGTGCTACCGCCAAATGTATATATTACTTTACTAGGCAATTCCTTAATGATATCACTATCATTTTCATTTAAAACAACAATAACCTCATCTACATACTTTAAAAATGTATCTATAGAATACATAAGTACTCTTTTATTACCTAATTTTATTAAAGCCTTATTAACATTTAGTCCCATTCTTGCGCCAACACCTGCCGCAACGATGATACAACTTGTCACATTATCACCCTTTAATTACTAAATCTAATTTAATATCATGTTCATCAAGTATAACATCATATTCGGATAACTCTTTATAGCATATTCCTACCTTTAATCCATTATATGATGCTAAATATCTATCATAATATCCCTTGCCATAACCAATTCTTTTATTATCCTTTGATATTGCAACACAAGGAATTAGAAAGCAAGTTATTGAATCTCTTTTTACGATTTCACCTATTGGCTCTTTAGTATGAAATTTTGCTTCTAATAGAATATCATTCCTTCTATATCTTACAAAATGTATTTCATCCCTTGTTATAGGTAAAAAGAAATTCTTATTTGGATATAATTCTTGCAATCTCATAATATCTATTTCATTACCTATTGGATAATAAATACCTATATTATTATGATTATTTAAAATATTTGAATTTATAATTTCAGATATAACATTAGAACTAGCTATATTTTTATTTAAGCTATTTCTTTTTTCTAATGCTTCTTTTCTTACATAATTCTTATCCATTATTTAATATCCTTATAATATGCAAATGATGCAGCATATTGTTCATTAGATGCAATCTTTAAAGCTTGATAAGCATTTGTAATTACATCAGAAGGATTCATAGTATCATTAGTAAATGAAATTCCCATCTTAATTTCAGATGTTATCTTCTTATCACCAAATGTTGCAGAAACATGTAATAGCTTTTCTTCATTATTTAAACCAGCCTTTAATGCTTCCATTCTATTGTAATTAGTGATAAATGCTACAAACTCTAATCCTGTAACTCTATAAATCATATCATCAGATACAAAGTTTTCATGAATTACTTTTACATATTGTGATAGCATTTCATTTCCAATTGCACGACCATATGCTTCATTTATTTCAGGAATAGATTCACACTTGAAATATACAACCTCAAATGTTTTACCTTCATTAATAAGCTTTCTTAGCTGAAGCTTCATTTTCATTTCGTCTCCAACCTGATCAAGTGGAGAATCAGTTTTTTGGTAACCATAATCTCCAAATACCTGCATAATACCGCAAAGCTCAACTACATTATCTGTAACTATTTTTTTACCGAATTCCTTAATATAAACATAACCACCACCTGTGTTATATTTATATGTTATAGAATATTCTTCATTTGTTAAGCTAGACATTTGTTCTTGATATAACGATAAATTCTCAGGCGCAATGTTTTTATAGAATTCATTTGAAGACATTGTATTACCATCTAAATTTAGTTTTTTAACTAAAACATCATTAAACCATATTTGCTTACTTGATAATGTATTAAAGAATATGCCATCACTAGAATTATTTAATACAACAATAAATCTTTCAGAAATTAAATCTAAGTTTTCCTTTGTTTCTGCAAGCTCAGATTCTACTCCAATTAAAGAATTCTTATCTTTTTTATCGCCAATAAGTATTCTTCCTTTATATTTGCCACTAACAAATATTGTTGTCTCATTAAAATACATTGCAGAATGTACTGCATTATCATCCTCAAGATTAAATATAACCTTATTAACCTTGCCTTCTTCTACTTTATTACCATAATGATTATAGAACTTTTTTAAATCAGCCTTATAAGCTTCTTCATCGTTCATTCCAATAATTCTATATTTCTTTTCTAAGACATCAAAGAAATTCTTTTTATAATATGTTCCATCCTGATAATCTAAATCCTTTTCTAATAGACTAGACATTTCCTTAACTCTATCCTTCTTATCAAGTAAAACATAATATTTTGTTTCATTTAAAGACTTTGTTAATTCTCTTGATATTCTTTCATTAGATAATGAAAAATCAACTGTAAAGAATAATGTTAATAAAGATATTAATTCTAAAGAAATAAATGAAACATTTGCTATATTAAGCCATAATCCATTTTCACTATTCTTAATTTTATCGTAGAAGATAAATAATAATGCTGCAGCAAAAACTACTGCAGAAGTTATTATGAATCTAGCTTTATAAAATATATGTCTAACAAAACATTGTACCAAAATAATGATAAATATTATAGCTGATATTACAAGTGGAATTATTGGACTTTGGTTAATAAATTCCCAAATATTAAATCCCTCTAACACCATATTATTTATTCTCCTTAACCTATAATATACTGATGATAGTAAATTAAAACTAAAACCGCAATTAGTAATGCTGATACTAATGCTACAAGAAGTACGCTTACTTTCTTGTTAGGAGAAGGCTTAGCATTAGCTCTAACTAAAAGAACAAATGGTGCTAAAAGTATTTGTGCAATCATTTTTAAAACTTTCATATAAGCTTCCTCCTTTTAATTTAATGTCATATTTAGATAATCAGCAAGTTCTGCTTTAGATTCCATAGGTTTCATAAATCCTGATGTTGCAACATGTACATCACCAGTTTCTTCTGAAACAATAATTGTAACTGAGTCAGTTAATTCAGAAATACCTACACCTGCACGGTGACGAGAACCAACTGTTTTGTCTAATGATTGGTCTTCTGTTAATGTATAATATGCGGCTGCACAAATAATCTTATTACCACGAATGATAACACCACCATCATGAAGAGGTGAATCTTTAATGAATATTTGTTCAAGTAATTCTTTAGATATATCTGAGTTTAATGTAATAGCTCTTTCTGCATATTGATCCAAAGACATTTGTAATTCTATAGTGATTAATGCTCCAACCTTTTCACTAGACATATCAAATACTGCATCACAAATTGCATCCTTTGTTGCTTGTGTTGGTGTTAGCATCATTTCAGTCTTTTTTAAGTCTTCTTTTTTATGATATTCCATAGAACGTCTTAATTCTGGTGCTAATAGAATAAAGCATATAACAATGTATGAAGGTAATATAGCACCATAAATTGCTTTAGATATTTCAAAATCTAACCAAGATGAGACAAAATATATTGATAACAATAAAAGTCCAACAATAAACAAATTTAGGGCCTTTTTATATTTTATAGCAGTATATACAACTGCAGTAATAACAATTAAAGCTAAATAGCAATCAATTATAATACGTATTACTTGAGGCGCTTCGTCTAGCATTCTACATAGTTGCTCAACAAAAGTTTCAGGTTGTGTTAAAAACATGTTTTTATACCTCCAAACAAAAAAATGAAATAATAATACATTCTAACAATTATTATACACTATTTAGATAATTTCTTAAACCTTTTAATAATAAATTATTAAAGCATTTTATATTAAAAAACATATATAAAGAAAAAAGGCATCCATTAGGATGTCTTTTAAGATAAGAAAGGTAAGTTTGAAAATAAAAATGGTGCTCCAGGCCGGGATTGAACCGGCGACACCAGGATTTTCAGTCCTGTGCTCTACCAACTGAGCTACCGAAGCATTTAAACAAAAAAATGGCGGTCCGGACGGGACTTGAACCCGTGATCTCCTGCGTGACAGGCAAGCATGTTAACCACTACACCACCGGACCATCTTTATATAAGATGAACTTATATTATTAATTTATTTGGTTGCGGGAGAAGGATTTGAACCAACGACCTCCGGGTTATGAGCCCGACGAGCTACCAGACTGCTCTATCCCGCGATATAAATGG
>JAEELJ010000064.1 GCA_016288855.1 Acholeplasmatales bacterium | reverse complement strand
TTCAGTCTCATACTCAACGTGAGCAGTATTAATTGTAATACCTCTTTCTCTTTCTTCTGGTGCAGCATCAATCTGGTTGTAATCCTTAGCTTGAGCTAAACCTTGCTTAGCTAAATAATTAGTGATTGCAGCTGTTAAAGTTGTCTTACCATGGTCAACGTGGCCAATTGTACCAATGTTAACATGTGGTTTAGAACGGTTAAATTTTTCCTTTGCCATTTTAAAATATCTCCTTTAATGTTTTTCTTTTATTTTTAATAAATTTTTTTAAAATTTTACCGATTAATATTTTACTCTATTACAGCAAGTATTTCAAGCAATAATTGTCTTATCGCTTAAAATACTCACATATAGATTTATATTATTCTTTATTTTAGAAGAAATTAAGCTCTCTTCTTAATGATTTCTTCCATAACATTCTTTGGACATGCTTCATAATGATGCATTTGCATAACGAAGTTTCCACGTCCTTGAGTGTTAGAACGTAATGCTGTTGCATAACCGAACATTTCAGCAAGTGGTACGTAAGCACGAACCTTCATACCATTACCTCTCTTCTCTTGTGAATCAAGACGACCACGACGAGAAGTTAAATCTCCGATAATGTTACCAACATATTCTTCTGGTGCTGTAACGTCAACTTCCATGATAGGTTCAAGGATAACTGGCTTACACTTATCCTTCATTGCCTTTACAGCGAATGATGCTGCAACTTGGAATGCTGCATCAGATGAGTCTACATCATGGTAAGAACCATCATATAATTCTGCCTTGATGTCGATCATAGGATAACCAGCTAATACACCATTTAATAATGCAGCTTGTAATCCCTTATCAACTGATGGAATGAATTCACGAGGAACTGTACCACCAACTACTGAATCAACGAATTCATAACCCTTTTCTGGGTTAGGTGCGAAACGTACCCAAACGTGACCATACTGACCATGTCCACCAGACTGACGAACGAACTTACCTTCACATTCACCAACTTGAGTGATTGTTTCACGGTAAGAAACCTGAGGAGCACCAACATTACATTCAACGTTGAATTCTCTTCTCATACGGTCAACAATGATATCAAGGTGTAATTCACCCATACCAGAAATAATTGTTTCACCAGTTTCTTGATCAGTATATCTACGGAATGTAGGGTCTTCTTCAGCTAACTTAGTTAAGGCATTGTTCATCTTATCGATATCAGCCTTAGTCTTAGGTTCAACTGCTACTGAGATAACTGGTTCAGGGAATGTCATCTTTTCAAGGATAACATCGAACTTTTCATCAGCGATAGTATCACCTGTTGTTGTATTCTTGAAACCGATTGCTGCTGCAATGTCTCCTGAATAAACATCAGTGATTTCTTCACGGTGATTAGCATGCATCTGCATGATACGTCCTAATCTTTCCTTAACACCCTTTGTAGTGTTTGTTACATATGAACCAGAAGTGATATGACCTTGATATACTCTGAAATATGTTAAACGACCTACGAATGGGTCTGTTGCTACCTTGAATGCTAATGCTGCAAATGGCTTTGCATCATCAGACTCAACTTCTACTGGATTACCTTCTGAATCTTGAGCCTTGATAGCTGCAACATCAGTTGGAGCTGGTAAGAAGTCGATTACATAGTCAAGAACTCTTGATACACCAATGTTCTTGAATGCAGATCCACATAATACTGGGAAGAACTTAACTTCAAGAGTTGCCTTACGGATAACTGCCTTGATTTCATCAATAGAAATTTCTTCGCCTTCAAGATATTTCATAGCTAAATCATCATCGAATTGAGATAATGTATCGATTAATAATTCTCTCTTTTCGTTAGCGATATCAACTAAATCAGCTGGAATATCAGTAACTGTAGCCTTTTCTTCATCGCTACCATCGAAGATGTAAGCCTTCATTTCAATAAGGTCTACATGACCCTTGAAATCATTTTCTGCACCGATTGGCCATTGAACTGCTGCTGCAGTTGCACCTAATCTGTCATAGATTGTGTTAACTGAATATTCGAAATCAGCACCAATCTTATCCATCTTATTAACGAATACAATACGTGGAACGTTGTATTCAGTTGCTTGTCTCCATACTGTTTCAGTCTGAGGTTCAACACCTGCTTGACCATCTAGTACAGTAACAGCACCATCTAATACACGAAGAGAACGTTCAACTTCTACTGTGAAGTCTACGTGACCTGGAGTATCGATGATATTTACTCTATAACCATTCCATACAGCTGTTGTTGCTGCAGAAGTGATTGTGATACCTCTTTCTTGTTCCTGAGCCATCCAGTCCATTGTTGAAGCACCATCATGTGTTTCACCAATCTTATGAATCTTCTTAGTTAAGAAAAGGATACGTTCAGTTGTAGTTGTCTTACCAGCATCGATGTGAGCCATGATACCGATATTACGTGTTTTTTCTAAGCTATATTCTCTTGCCATAGTTTTCTTCTCCTGCTGTTAATTAGAAACGGTAGTGTGCGAAAGCCTTGTTAGCTTCAGCCTGCTTATGAACTTCTTCTCTCTTCTTGCATGCTCCACCTAAGCCGTTTGAAGCGTCGATGATTTCCTTTGCAAGCTTTTCATCCATAGTCTTATCATTTCTTAAACGAGCATACTTAACTAACCATCTTAAAGCTAGAGTTTGCTTTCTTTCAGGTCTAACTTCCATTGGAACCTGATAGTTTTGTCCACCAATACGACGAGCCTTAACTTCTAATACTGGCGCAATGTTTTCTAAAGCTTTTGTAAATACTTCTAGTGGATCTTGACCAGTTGTTTCCTTAACACGGTCAAAAGCACCGTAAATAATAGTCTGTGCTGTACCCTTCTTACCATCTAACATAACTGCATTGATAGTTCTTGTAACTACCTTTGAGTTGTAAATTGGATCTGGAAGCACGTCTCTTTTTGCAATGTGTCCCTTACGAGGCATGATTGATTCCTCCTTTTTGAATCATTTATTTTTAATGATTTTTTCTTATATTTTATATATGTAATACAATTTTGAGACCAGAATTACTTCTGCTTAGGTCTCTTAGCGCCGTATTTAGAACGAGCCTGCATTCTACCTTGAACACCTGTAGTATCTAATGTACCACGGATGATATGGTAACGAACGCCGGGTAAATCCTTAACACGTCCACCACGAATAAGTACTGTACTGTGTTCCTGTAAAGTATGACCTACACCTGGGATGTAAGCTGTAACTTCAATTCCGTTAGTAAGACGAACTCTGGCATACTTTCTTAATGCTGAGTTTGGCTTCTTTGGTGTCATTGTAGTAACACGTGTACATACACCACGCTTTTGTGGTGAAGGAAGCTTTGTTGACTTCTTTTCTAAAGTATTGTATCCAACGCCTAAGCTTGGAGACTTTGACTTTGTAACTTTGTCCTTTCTTCCATTACGTACTAATTGTTCAATAGTTGGCATAAATTGTTCTCCTTTCATTTATGACATGAATCATTGCTGAATATTATATATTATTTTGACAGCGTCTCTATTATACCAAATTAAAAGTCAATGTCAATAAAAATTAGACTTTTTTTAATAAAAATTTTAACTTTCTTGAAACGCCGATATTAGTGTACAGCAAAAATCCTTATATTACAAGGGTTTTGCGGATTTTTCTCGATTTTAAATTACTACGTATATTCTACGCTCGAAACACCGATGTACGTGTATTACTTAAGCATATTTTGTATAATCTTTATTTTATTGCAATTTAATCTTACTTATAGTAAGATATAGGTAAATTTTTAATCTTGGAGGGTTATTTTATGAATAAGGATATGCTTAAGCTAGGTTCAAATCGTTCTATTATAAGAGAGCTATTTGAATTCTCAAAACTAAAAAAAGCTGAATTAGGTGAAGATAAGGTTTATGACTTCTCTTTAGGTAATCCAAGTGTACCACCTGCTGAATGTATTAATGAATCTATCAAAGATATAATTACTAATAATAATGATACATATAGTCATGGCTATACTTCTGCACAAGGTGATAACAATGTTAGAGATGCAATAGCAAATGATTTGAACAAAAGATATAACACATCATATAAAAAAGAAAATATATATATGACATGTGGTGCTGCAGCATCCTTATGTATTACATTTAAGGCACTAGTTGAATCAAGCGCTGATGAAATTCTAGCAATAGCTCCTTATTTTACAGAATATAAAGTATTTGTAGAAGGTACAGGCGCAACATTTAAGGTTGTACCTGCTGACTTAGATACATTTAATATTAATTTTGATGAACTTGCTAAAGTAATTACAAAGAATACTAAAGCTATTATAGTAAACTCTCCAAACAACCCATCTGGTGTTGTTTATACAAAAGAAAACTTAATTAAGCTTTCTTCTTTCTTGAATGAAAAGGAAAAAGAATATAATCATCCTATATATATAATATGTGATGAACCATATAGAGAAATTGTATATGAAGGAAATGTTGTTTCACATATTCCTTCATTATATGATAATACTATTGTTTGTTATTCATATTCAAAATCATTATCTCTACCTGGTGAAAGAATTGGATATATTCTTATACCAGATAAATGCTTTGACTCAAAGGATCTATATTTAGCCTGTCTTGGTGCCGGTAGAGCATATGGCTATGTATGTGCACCATCCTTATTCCAACATGTAATTGAAAAGTGTGCAACATACACTTCTGATATGAATGAATATAAGAAAAATAGAGATTTAATTTACAATGGTTTAACAAATATAGGATATACTTGTGTACAACCACAAGGAGCATTCTATTTATTTATGAAATCTTTAGAAGATGATGCTTATAAGTTTATGGAAAGAGCAAAGCAATTCAATATAATTGTTGTACCATCAGATAACTTTGGTGTTAAAGGCTATGTAAGATTAGCATACTGTGTTTCTGATACAACTATAAAGAATTCATTACCTGCATTTAAAGCATTATTTGATTCATATAAAAAATAAATTAACAAAGAGGGAGAGCATTCTCCCTCTAATATATGCACTTATAGCTCAGTTGTACAGAGCGTTCCCCTCCTAAGACTAATTGTTATACGTGCTATGAGTAAGTAACTAAGCCATTTTGGGTTAAAAACAACTATTTATGTTGACTTTGGGCACCATTTTGGACACCATAGACGTATAATAATTATACTTGTAGGGGTTTGTTTCTATACACCTAAAAATTAATATGTTCCCGTAGCTCAGCTGGATGGAGCAATAACCTCCTAAGTTATAGGTCGCCTGTTCGAATCAGGTCGGGAACGCCATTTAGATTATGATGCAGCTTCTTTTGAGGCTGCTTTTCATATTTATAAAACATATAAAATATGATATCCTTATAATATATTGGAGATGCAAAAAATGGATTTTAAAAATAAATCAAACATTATAAAACACGAAAATTCAAAATACAAAACAAAAAGATTGAATACTGAATTATATAGTGGTGAGCTTATACCTCAATTCTTTTGGGGATATCTTACAAACCCTGACATTATCATATTAGGAAAAAATCCTGTTTATTCACTTGATGATGAAATAGATAATCGAGATTTTGCATTATTTTTCGAGCAAAACCTAAAAATAAACGAAAGAGATGAGGATACCGTTAATCTATTAACTAATCTTAAAAGTGAATTTGCATCATCTGGTACTTCTAGATGGTGGAGAAAATCATTTAAAGGATGGTCCAATTTTAGCAATGAAAATATTAAATTTGAAGATTTACCTTTAAATAAAAGATGCAATTTTATGAGTGAATATAAAATAGCTATATTTAACATGTATGGTTTTTATTCTAAATCCTTAAGTTCAAGACCAAAAACCAATTCTTATATAATAGAAAATGATTTTCAAAAAGAATTAGCTATCATCATAAGTCGTGCTAAAAAAGTATATGTTATGTGGGAAGCAAGCATGAATTGGTGGTTTGGTAAAGATGGAATACTTGGTTTAGACATTCAAGATTTACCAAATGAAGTTGAAGTTTACATTGTTAATGGAAATTGCAAATGTAACTGTTTGTTAAAAAATAGTGTTAGCTATACAGAAAGCAAAAAGAGAAGTTAGTGTGCTTCTCTTTTTTATCGTTTATATCAAATTATTGTTCTGCTTTTAATAATGTTTTAGATAATCTTTTTGAAACCTTACTCCAACCTTGAGGAGAGCCAAAACCATTATCTTTCAAATAATCATAATCTAACTTCTTACTTTCAAAGCAATGTTCTAATTCTATTTCCATCCATTTTCCGTTACTACTAAAATCATTAGATAAATAGAATTTAGAATCATCTATACTTCTTGTCGTTAAATTAATTTTAGTTACAACAGCTTTATACTTGATTTCCTTATACGGATATCCGACATAAATGTAAACATTAGATCCAACTTTAATGTTGTTAGAATTTTGTTTCCACTCAATCTTATTTAAAGTTTTAAATGCATCAATAATATTATAATAACTTGGGTTACAAGAAATCACCCAATCATCTGTTTTAGTTTCACCAGTTTGATATTTTATTATGGTATTGATATTAATACTTAAGTTTTTATTAACTTCTAATCCATTGTTTTCTAAAAAATCAATTGCATAATTGCTTTGTAAATCATCAGATAGTACCTCACCACTATCAACATAAGAGATATATGGATTATTATTGGAATCTAATTTAATTAATAATTCCTTTTTTGCTAATTCAGAATAAAAAAGAATATTATCATTATTTTTGTTAGTAACTTCCTCAACATATAATTCATCAACTATATCATTAATTCTATAAATCTCTTTAACAAGTTTAACAATAAATTCTTCCACATCGTTTCCATCGACAAGTGGTAGAGTTGCTTTTATAAATCCTGTACTCTTAGTTTCTTCATAATTATCATAATAATTGAATTCTTGACTATTTAGTTTATCAATGTTTTCATGGAATATTTTAAAATTAGGATTCTTGTGATTTGAGAACCATATGCCTAAATTAATTTTCCCTTCTTTATAATTCCAAAGATCAATGAAGAAATGATATGCTCTACCAAATACAAAATCATAATATGCTTTAGTTCC
Organism: Acholeplasmatales bacterium; assembly: GCA_016288855.1. Classification (GTDB taxonomy): domain Bacteria; phylum Bacillota_I; class Bacilli_A; order Acholeplasmatales; family Anaeroplasmataceae; genus Anaeroplasma. The sequence continues at coordinate 1,900 of JAEELJ010000064.1, read as the reverse complement.
ATTCTCTCTTTGCTCAAAGATACCCATTTCTTCGATTTGTTCACTAACAATTTCCCATATCTTTGAAGCATAATTACTTCTTCCTATTAATTTTGCATTTTGTTTCCTAATTACTTTTATTTTATCTTCAAAAAATTTTACGTCAGAACACTTAACTAGCGGATAAAGTCTTAAAAATTCTTTAATTAATTTAGAATTACGTTTATCTATCTCCTCTTTATCCCATTTAGGTTCAGAATAAACATCTACATTTAACCTAAAATGGGCTGTATCCTTTAAAATTTCAGATTTATACTCAAATAAGTTATTAGACATCTTAGGGTTGTCATGTTTTGTTGTTAATGTTAAGTTACCAAGTCTCATCTTATGAATATCGTACTCTTCTTTTGATAAGCCAACAAGCTTATACCATTTTGTTCCATCTTGTGGCATAATATGTTCAATTTGTAATGAAAGAGTACTTTGATGACTATTAACTTGCATTTTTTCATTTTCATATTTATCAAAAAAATAGTGAAGAGCATCAGAATAATCATAAGTATTTTGCATATCCAATTTTCTTGATACCTCATCATCATCGGGGAATCGAGAACCTTTTTCAGAATTATCATTTACAACGCAATATCTAACAGCATCAACAATCTTTGTGTAATCATCACCTATAAATTGCTTAACATTATTCAATAATGTGCAAAAAAATCTAGTAATACCAGATGTATCCATTCCTATAATTGCTCTTCGAACAATGAACGAATTTATCGTCTCTAAGATTTCTCCTAGCTGTATATCAGTTATAAAATGATTCTTATATAATCTCATAACATCAAGTGAGAATGGAATAGGCATTTTTGATTTAATATTTCTATAATCATTAATTGTTTTCCATAAGCCATTATCACTAAATTGTGATAAATCAGCATAGAATAAATCATTATAATAATCAGCATATTGAATCAAAAGTTGTAACGCATTTGTTACCGAATTATTCTTAATATAATTCAAAAACCACAATCTAAATTGGCCGTAAACAAATTTCTTATTAACAAATGAAGCAATTTGAGAGCTGATGAAATATCTAAAGAAATCAGCAAATTCTCTTTGTTCCTTAAACTTATTCTCAAATGGCAACCATAACTCATTGTATGTCTTTTTCTTTGTTCCATCAGGACATTGCATAAGAACAAAATTTCTAATTAAATCAGCCGAGCTCAATTCACAGCCTAAACCATTAATACTTTCAAAAATTTGTTGTGGATTATCCTCGGCATCAAGAGGGATGTCCACTACTAATAATCTTTCAAGTGCTTCTGTTAAATCATCAGCTGAAAAGTCACATAAATCATTTTTTACATAATCCTGGATATACTCATAAGCTAAATATAATTTACTATTTTTCTCTTCTTCAGATAAAAGATTCGTTTCTCCACTAATGATTTTAGTAAAGATGTTTTGGCCATTCATTAGAGGTTCAAGCTTATATCCGCCATCTTTTCCCTTCTTAGGTGAAACAAAAATGCAATCTTCCAGAGTATCAATAGCATCATCAGCATTGTCTTTCTTTGCTTTTTCAAAAATAACATAAACCAATAAAAATAATGTTGTTAATCTTTGTTGACCATCAACAACAAAAAACTGTTGTGCATATCCCCTTCCAAGATTTTCTAAATAATCTATTATTATTCCTAAAAAATGTGAACTATCATTCCCTAACAAATTTTGATAATCATCCAATAATCTTTTAACTTGATTATCTGCATCCTGATTATTACGCGATGTGAGCGCACGCGATACGCTCTTTGAGAGCCACCGATACGCTCGAATAGAGCCACCTGTTCACAGGAATAGAGCCACTTAATTAAATATATTAGCTTTCTGTAGTAAAATATAGTGAGGTATAACA
>JAEELJ010000009.1 GCA_016288855.1 Acholeplasmatales bacterium | reverse complement strand
GAACTATTTTATTACCAAACATAATAGTAATAACATCACCAATTTTTAAATCATAGCTTGGCTTTTTTACTATGTCATTTACTAATATTCTTTCTGATTCGGCAACATCTTTCGCAAGTGTTCTTCTTTTTATAAGTCTTGAGACTTTTAAATATTTATCTAATCTCATTATTTAGTCTTATCTTCTTTTGTATCATCTAAAGAAGATTCTTTATTATCTTCTAAAGGATTATATTCTTTTACTTCATCAACCTTAACTTCAGTTGAAGAAACTAGGTTGTTATCTTCTTTTGCTTCTTCTATTTTAACTTCTTTATCAGTTGATTCTTTAGCATCTTCTTTTACTTCAGTTGAATTTTCTAAAGTATCAGCTTCTTCTTCATTATTAACTTCAGCAGCTGAAACCTTATTATCATACCAAGATAGGTGACCTGTTGATGCGATTTCATCAATATCAGCCTTATTTAATGTTTCAAGTTTTAATAAGTAATTAGCAATATTAGTTAATAAATCTAAGTTTTCACCTATTACCTTTTGGCATTCAGCATAGCAATCTTCAATAATATTTCTAACTTCCTTATCGATTTCCATTGCAACCTGATCACTGAAGTTCTTATCCTTTAAGTAATCACGACCTAAGAATACAGAACCATTAGGCTGTTCATATTGAATAGGTCCTAAAGGAGACATACCATATTCTGTAACCATGGCTCTTGCAAGCTTAGTTGCGTTTTCGAAGTCATTTGATGCACCTGTAGATACATCCTTAAAAATAATTTCTTCTGCAACACGGCCTCCTAAATAGCCTGTAATAGTTTCTTTTAATTGCTTTTGTGTTCTAAAATAAGTTTCTTCACGTGGCATCATTAAATTATATCCGCCAGCTTGTCCTCTTGGAACAATTGTAACCTTTTGAACGATAGATGCATTTTCAAGTTTTAATCCAATTACTGCATGTCCAGCTTCATGATATGCAACAAGCTTTCTTTCATGCTCAGTATATTGTCTAGACTTCTTCGCAGGTCCCATCATTACACGGTCTGTTGCCTCATCAATATCCTGATGATTAATAACCTTACGGTTTTCTCTTGCTGCAAGTAATGCAGCTTCATTTAATAAGTTTTCAAGATCAGCACCACTAAATCCTGGTGTTCTTGCTGCAACACCATCTAGCTTAACTGATGGATCAATATGCTTATTTCTTGCATGAACCTTTAATATTGCTTCTCTTCCTCTAACATCTGGATTAGAGATTGTAATTTGGCGGTCAAATCTACCTGGTCTTAATAAGGCAGGGTCTAATACGTCTGGACGGTTAGTAGCTGCCATAACAATAATACCTGTATTACCATTGAAACCATCCATTTCAACTAATAATTGGTTTAATGTTTGTTCTCTTTCATCATGTCCGCCACCCATACCAGCGCCACGTTGTCTACCTACCGCATCAATTTCATCAATGAAAATGATACAAGGGGCGTTTTGCTTAGCAGTTTTGAACATATCTCTTACTCTTGATGCACCAACACCAACGAACATTTCAACGAAATCAGAACCTGAAATTGAGAAGAATGGAACACCAGCTTCACCAGCTACTGCTTTCGCAAGTAATGTTTTACCTGTACCTGGAGGTCCAAATAAAATAACACCCTTTGGTACTCTTGCACCAATTTCATTATATTTACGAGGATTCTTTAAGAAATCAATGATTTCAACTAATTCATCCTTTTCTTCATCGCAACCTGCAACATCTTCAAATTTACAAGTTTTACCGCGGTTTAATACTGCAGTAGATTTACCAAAATCCATTGCACCACCAGCACCGCCTTGGCTTCTTAATAAGCTTCTAAATAAAATAAATGATATTACTAAAATTATAATTGTTGGTAAGAATGTAACAAGTATTGATAACCACATAGATGTTTCAGGGTTAGTATATGTAACCTTAACATCCTCATATGTTGTATCAGCTGAGTCCTGGATTTTTGCAACAATTTCACTTAATTGATCATATGTCATAATAACCTTAAATGAATATTGTGTAGTTTTTCCATCCTTAGTTACTTGATAATTACCTTCAACAACAGCTAAATTAGAATATTCTTTTGAAGGTGTAGCTGTAACTTCTGTAACCTGATAATTATTGCCTTTTTGAATGTAATATTCAAATTCAGAATAGCTAATTGTTGTTGCACTAGTTTGAGTTAATAGTCTTACAAAGAATACTATACCTACAATTAATAATACAATAACAATTAAGAATCTCCAGTCAAAGAAGTGACGCTTAGGACTATTATTTTGATTATTATTTTGATTGTTGTCCTGCATAATTTACTCCTTACTACTTATAAATTTCTTCCTTTAAAACTCCAATATAAGGAAGATTTCTATAAAGCTCATTATAATCTAGACCGAATCCTACAACAAACTTGTTAGGAACATCATATCCCTTATAATCCGCTTCAATATCTACAACTCTTGTACCAACCTTGTTAAGTAAAACTGCAACCTTAACTGATTTAGCTCCTAAAGATAAGAACTGATTCTTTAATTCAATTAAAGTACGTCCTGTATCTAAGATATCATCACAAATGATTACATCTCTATCCTTAACATCAGGAACATATCCAATAATTTGAACATTACCTGTAGAATGTACACCTGAGTAAGATTTAACTTTAATGAAATCCATATTCATTGGTATAGTTATTTGATTTACTAATGAAACCATGAATGGTACTACACCATTTAAGATACCAACTAATAATGGTAGGGTATCCTTATAATCATTATCAATTAACTTAGCCATATTACCAGTAGTTAAATGTAATTGCTCTTCTGAATATAATATTTCTTCAATGTCTTTATTCATTTTCTTTTTCCTCACATACTAAATAAATATCGCCATCATTTTTTTCTTTTGTAATATCAATAGATTTAGCATAGCCATAAACCCATAATAAATTATTATCATTATCAAAAATAAGTGGGATATCATCTCTTAAATCCTTTGCTACCTTCTCGTCAATAAATAATCTATTGATTTTCTTTGTACCAAAGCTCATTGCTATTTCATCATCACTCTGTCTTGTCCTAATGATAAACGGCAACTTATGCATATTATAGCATAATTTTATGCTTTTTACATTAGAATTAGGCTTATTTTTTGAAAAATAAAATAGATATTTACCATTAAATATTGTTCTATCATGAAGCCCTAATTCTAATATTTCATTAGATATTTTAGATTCCTTTTTTATATAACCTAGGTTATATTCTCTAACAAATATATAATCCTGCATAAGCATTAGCTTTTTATTACCATCTGATGATGATAATATATCTAAAATATTTAAGATTATATCTTTATTCTTTCTAATGTTATATCCTTCAAGCATTAATGAGATTATATCCTTTTTTAATGCTATATCTAAATCATTAAATGTAGTTGTATCTATTCTACCTAGATTTAATTCTAAATATTTAATGCTTTCATTTCTAATGAAGCTAAATGCTTCATGAGCTTGAGTAGAATATTCACTAATTTTATTATAAATATCCCTACATTCCTTCTTTAAGAATGGAGTTACATGATGTCTTATTCTATTTCTTAAATAATCATCACTCTTATTTGAAATATCCTCAAAATAAGGATATTTATTATCTTCCATGTATTTATATATTTGTTCCTTAGAAACGCATAATAATGGCCTTATTGTAACAAATTCACTATCATTTGTAGTAAGCACAGGAACTCCTGCATAGCCATATAGATTAGAACCTTCCATAATCTTCATTAAAATAGATTCTATTTGGTCATCTAGATGGTGTGCTGTTAAGATTACATTAGTATCGTATTTTTGACATACATCTCTAAAGAATTGATATCTTGCGTGATGTGCATCATTCTCAAAATTACCAATATTATTATGGTTATATGATAATAATTCAAATGGAATATTAAGTTCTTTTGCTAATGCCCTCATAGCTTCTTCTTCAATATCTGATTCTTTTCTTTTGTGATGATTAACATGGGCAAGAATACATTGATATCCTAAATTAATCATAATATGTAATAAGCATACTGAATCAGCACCACCTGATACAGCTACAACACATGGCTTAGTAATGATTATATTATTCTGTTTTAAGAAATTCTTTACTAATTCTTCCATATAACTTACCTCAACAAATTTATTATACAACGATTTTTTTATATTTTTATGGTAAATTGTAAAACCATTGTGTATGAAAATAATAATTATATAAATTTTATAAGAAAGAAAAAAGCACGATATGAAGGACATATCGTACTTTTTAATAATACTATTTTATTATGCTAATGGCTTTAATGATAAGATACCTGTAGTATCATCATAATTCCATGCGCCGTCTTCAGAGAAGTCTAACTTTAATAATAATTCACAGTAAGACTTAGTAACTTCAAACATTTGATCATCTTCATCAGTTGTTAAGTCGAATACAATTGACTTAGTAATGATGATGTTAGATGTTACGCAATAGTAATCAGCCCATGTACCGATATTAGAAATATCAGATGTAATTGAGCCTGAAGATAGAGTTGCACGTCCAATGATTGGGTTAGAGTTCTTATGTGCATAATATTGGTCTGTATTAGACTTTCTTGCAGCCCAAGCTTCAAGATAAGCACCAGCATAAACGAAGATTACATCAGAGTAATTTCTTAATACTGTAATATCACCAGCACCAGATTCAATATCGCCTAAGATACCAGCGTTGTACTGACCCTTAGCGATAATTGTACCATGATAGTAGCACTGAGTAATAGATAATGTATATCTAGAATCTTCACCCTTAATACGTCCAACGATACCACCAATGTTTCCACCTGCATCTGTTCCATCACCAATGTTAGCTAAAACAGCACAATCAGAAACATATAATTCTACTACTGAAGAATCAGAGTTTGCTTGAACGTTTGCAATTAAACCTGCAGCATACTTGTTAACAACAGAAATTACATATTCGTTTTCAGTATAATCTTCAGGAATTGGGTTAATTAATTGACATTCAGTTACATAGTTGTAACCACCAGAAACCTTACCTACTAATGCACCAACAGAATCATAACCTGTAGCCTTAACATTAGTAAATTGAATCTTATGTAAGTAACCGCCTCTCATTTCGCCTACTAAGCCGACTTGAGTTGCTGTATTAGTTGAATCAATGATTGATAATTCATCAATATTGACATTCATGATTACACCACCAGTTAACTGGTAGAATACATTTACAACCTTCTTATTATTCTTAATATCAACTGGTTGACCTTCATCATCAATTGTAGTAATTGAAATGTTAGATACTGTATGACCATTACCATTTAATAAGCCAGAGAATCCGTTTAAGCCAGATGTTGTCTTAATATCCCAATAATAGCCAGTGAAATCTAAGTCATTCTTTAAGCTATAGATTGTTAATGCTGAAGTTTCAGTTTCAACATTTAACTTACCTGTACGAGCTAATTGATAGAATTCATCATTAGTTGAAATTGACTTAGAAGATACTGAGAAGCTTCTAACGATATTAGATGTATTAGACTTATTATCGTTAGCAACAACATAGTATACATAATATTGGATACCATCTTCAGCCTTAAGGTTAAGGTTGTCAGCATCAAACTTAGCAACGATTGAATCTGTTATAATTTGTACAGATTGAACATTTTCAGAATTAATAATATCAGCATAAGTAATATCTGTAATAGCTTCAGAAGAAACTAATGCATAAACACTACCTTCGATATTAGATAAGTTACCAACTAATTGAACACCAGTTGAAGTTAATGTTACTTCTGCACCACCAACGAAATCAATATCACAATCAGGGTCAACGATATAAACATTATATACAAATGTTGATACAACACCTGACTTAGTTGATGTTGCTGTTGCAGTTACTCTATATACACCTGGAATTGATGTATAAACACCATCTACATTATAGAATGTTGCCTTACCTGATGTTGCATATTCGTAAGAATATTCAATATTGTATAAGCCTTGTGGTAATTCTGATAAAGAAACAGATGATGAATCTAGGGCATATACTCTTGGTGCAACATATGAGCCATATTTATCAACTCTAATTGCTGTTGAACCAGTTGAAGTTAATGCACCTAAATCTTGATTACGTCCAACTACATGGATTGTGAAATCTCTTGTAATTGAATAAGCACCATTAACAATAGTTGCAGTTAATACTACATCTACTGAGCCTTCTGGTACAGTTACTTCTGCTTTAGAAGTGAATGAACCAGATACAGTTGTTTCTTCATTTGGATTAATTGTAATTACATCAGTATTACTTGAAGTCCAAGTGATATCACAACCATTAACTAGCTTTGGTAAATCGAAATCTTGATATGTTGCAAATGTTGAAGTAATAGGCTGGCAAGATTGATATGCTGATAATACAGCTACCTTTTCTGCTGCTGTTCCTGCTTCAATTGTTTGGAATGTATAGAAATCTGGATGTGGATATGCATCATTTGATGTCTTATCTAATGTAGCACCAATTGGAGAACCATTATTATAAGTTGCGAATTCGCTTGATTCGTCTAACTTAACCTTATCATGCATATTAATAGAACCATCAGCATTTCTATAAATGCTTACGATTTCACGACCCATAATAGCAACATCTTCAGCTGAATCACAAATTGCATTAATTGCAGATAAATCAATGAAATCATCATCTGTTAATGTTGTAGTTCCAGTAGAACCATTTGAGAATGCTGTATCTACTGTTGCTGTCTTATAAGAAGATGCATCTTCTGGTGTTGTGAATGTTGTATAAACTTCACCAGCATCATAACCAGTATTGAATACTGAATATGCTACTGCACCCTTGTATGAGTCAGCATTGAATGTTGAATCACCAGATACTGTATAACCATCTTGGTTATTAGTGTATGATAATACACCATAATAGTTGTTATATGAACCATTAGTACGAGCAAGGTCGATGTTATGTGACTTATTAGTATCACCATCAATTCCTCTTACTTGAGAAATACGACCATCTAAGTTTTGATCTGTCTTAGTACCCATACCAATTAAACCTGCACAGTTATTAAATGCTGTACAGTTAGTAACTGAAATTACACCTGGGTTAGAGTTATCACCAAATCCGTGTAACTTGTTATTAAATGCTAAACAGTTATTTAAAACAACGTCACCCATCATTGTTGAACCACCAAGCTTAAATCCAATACCATCACCGTTCATTGTGTTGTATGATTTGAAATTAACACCATCAGCTACTCTATCAACTACATATGGCATAAAACCATTTTCGAATGAAACACAGTTGTATAAAGTAATTGTACCAATGTTACCTGAGTCAACCTTAGCGAATAAATCCCAACCATCATCTGAGTTTCTAAATGCCATACAGCCATCGAATATGTTACCATAACCGATTGTTAACTTAGCTGCGAAACCATCGGCATTTTCACCATATGTTGGTTCATCAATATTTGCGAATGATGTACAGTTCTTAATTAAGTTATATGAAGGCCATGTATCTAATGTGTTTTCAGTATTATAACCACGACCTAATTGTAAGCCTGTATCACTATTTCCATAGAACATACAGTTTTCAATGATATTGTGATCCCCAGCAATATACATACCGTTATCACCAGCACCAGTTATTTCAATACCATAGAAATGCCAATAATCACCATATACTTGGAATCCACGAGCTGATGAATCAAAAGTCATACTTGAGAAATCAAATACTACTCTTTCTCCTTCAACCTCAGGAGCTACTGTAATATATTGACCAGGAGCACCTGAATTCTTAAATTCCTGACGATATGAATAAGTATATGTACCGCCAGCTAAAAGGATTGTATCACCTGGCTGAGCAAGTGAATAAGCCTTTGAGAATGAAATAGGATTTGCCTTTGTACCAGCACCTGTAGCTGATGCAGTAGGTGTTACATAATATGTTGTAGCTTCTGCTGCTGCAGTTGTTGATGTATAAAGTGATGTAGATGTTGATGTAATATCAGATGTTGTTGCACCTGTAGTTGTTGTTACATCAGATGTTGTTGTAACTCCAGATGTAGTAGTTACACCTGTAGTTGTTGTAGTTGAACCTGAACCTGTAGTAGTTGAAGTTCCACCAGTATTACATGCTGTAAGTGAAAGTGCTAAACCAGTAAAAGCTAAGGCACTTAAAATAATTCTTTTCTTCATATTCTACCTCCTAAGCCTCATACTGAATTGCAATACCGAATAAGTAGCAAGTACCTGCACTAGACTTAACAACGAATTCATCGTTAGCTTCACAGTTTAATGTAACTATTTCTTCAATCTTAGAACCATTATTACCAGCCTTAGTTTCTGATGTATATAATGTTTCGCCCTTTGAATTAGCTACAATAATATTACCTGTTGAACCAAAGTCAGCATAGAATCTGATAATACCCTTACCAGTTGTCTTAACTTTTACATATCCTGTATTCTTAGTAATCTTTAATCTATATGATAATGATAAACCGTCAACATTAACTGCTGCGTTATGACCTGCTACATTTGCAGCAACTACATTTCCATCAATAGAAATTGGTTGTTCAGTTGCACCAATTGTTGCATCTGTATACTTTTGAGTTGCCTCATCATAATTTACTACGCCAACAAAATCATTTTCGTCCTTAGCGTTATATACAGTAAATGTTCTACCAGAATCAACAATATTAATATCACAGCTTGCTGTTGGATAAACACCATTTAAGTTTGCTTCTGTTAACTTAACAGTTACATTAGATGTACCAAGCTTATATGGTGGAATAACATTGATTGAGAAATTGAATAGATCTGGATAATCACCAACTCTAACAATCTTAGAACCAGAATAATATTGTAATTTATAAGCTAAATCACTATAATCAATTGGATCAATAGATGATGGAATATCAATTACACCATTTTCTACTAATTCTCCATCTTCATTATAGTAACCTGCGTAGCTTGCGCTTGAGATTACATCTCTTACACTAATTAATACGAAGCCAGTTACTGGAACAGTAATTGCTTCACCATCAACTGTTATTGTACGAGTTAATGTTAACTTAACCATGTAAACACCAGGTACAGCTAAATTAACACTTGAGCAATCAACAACTGGATTAAAAGTTGCCTTATTCCATTGCTTTGTTGATGAAATAGTTGGACTACCAGTTGCATCATTTGCTGTAATGTAAACTGTTGCATTAAATGCTGATGTTGTAAGTTTTGCCTTTAAATCTTCAGTTGCCTGAGGATCTGAATTAACATAAACAGTTAATGTAGTATCGCTTGTTTCGCAGAAAGTTTCATCTGCTTGCATAGCATCACTCCATGCAATATCAATTCCTGATAAATAAACTGCATTTGGAGTTCCTTCATATTTGTTATTCTTTACTGTAACCTTATATGTATTTGTCTTAGGTACTGTACCTACTCTATAACTTACTATTACAGAATATGTTCCAGCCTTATAAATATTTACATCTGAGGCATCAATAGAATAATCGTCGATAGGTACATCAACTCTACCTACTACCTTTTTGTTTTCATACTTTAAGTATCTTGCATTAACAGTAAGACCTTCAGTAGTGAATTCTTCACCTAAATAGAATGTAGTTTTAGCATTTGTAGTATCTAAAATGATTGATGATAATCTAAGATCTTCTTTTTCATAGTTCTCATCGAAAGTCACTTCAGGATATACTTCTTGCTGTGCTTCAGGTACAGCATTAAGCTCATTTGTTAAAGCACTAGAGTTACTGCATGCGGCAAGACTAGCAGTAAGTGCTAAACCTAATCCTAAAATACTTAGCTTTTTTAAGCCTTTCATATAGTATATTCCTCCTTTTGAAATAATATTCCAATTAACATTATAACAACATTTAATTTTTTTAGCAATAACGTCAAGAGACAAAGAGATTAAAAAAGTTCTAATATGTTGTTTTTGTGCAACTTTTTCCATAAAGTTGACGTATAAAGGACAAAAAATAAGAGGTGAATCTCGTTTTCACCTCTTATTTTCCTATATATCCTTCGTAAATAAATGTATTTTCTGGTAGATTATTTTTAACATATTCTAGTTCTTTTTCACTTAAGTTAATACCAAACATAGTAGGACCAGATCCAGATAAATAAATCCTAGCACCTAAATTTAATTTCTTATATAAATTAGATAAATTTTCATTTAATGATAATGCAGGCTTTGTTAAATCATTAAATATATTATCCTTTAATTTATCAATATTACCTTCGTTTAGAGAATCTATTATATTATCTATCTTATCCTTCTTAGATATACCTTCATATTTATAATTCTTATATACTAACGCAGTAGATAATCCTTCTTCAATCTTAATTAATGTTAATCTCATTAGAGGAACATTACAATTAAGATGATTTACTACTTCTCCTCTATTAGTACATAGAGCTATCCTACCATCAATAAAGAAAGGAACATCACTACCTAATGTTTTAGCTATATCCTCTAATTCCTTACTAGAAGCATTAACATTATATAATTCATTTAATCCCTTTAATACAGAAGCAGCATCAGTAGAACCACCTGCAAGCCCTGCAGCAACAGGTATTCTTTTATCTAATGTCATATAAACACCAGAATCAATTTTAAAATGATTAAAAAAGGCATTTGCTGCTTTAATCATTATATTATCTTCTATTTTATTATCCTTTAAGGTAATGCTTTTATCCTTTTCTAATGTTATTACATCGTAAAGGTCAGTTAATACCATTAGGTTATTAACCATATGATATCCATCACATAACCCCATTACCTCTAAAGCTAAATTAATTTTAGCATATGCCTTTATTTCCATTTTATTACTCCATAGATAAGTAATCACTCATCTTAACAAAATCTTCTATAGAAAGCTCTTCGCTTCTTACTGATTCTTTAATATTTAATGCCTTAAGCATTTCTAAGACTTTATCTTTATTATAATTATTGGCTTGGCATAGATTATTAACTAAAGTTTTTCTTCTTTGAGTAAAGCATTCTCTAATAAATCTAAAGAAATGCTCTTCATTTGTAGCAGTATATGGTGGATTATCATATAAATCTAATCTAATAACTGCTGAATCAACATTAGGTGCAGGCATAAAGTTTTTTCTATTAACATCTAAAACCTTAACTGCCTTTGCTCTATAGCCTATCGCAATACTTAACGCATTATAATCCTTAGTCTTAGGCTTACCACAAATTCTATCTGCAACCTCAAGCTGAACCATTAAAGTATATTTTCTAATCATTTTAGTTTTTTCTAAGGTACCTAAAATAATTGGTGTTGTAATGTAATATGGTAGGTTTGCAACCATATATACATTTTCTAAATCACCCTTATATTTTTTTATATCATCTTCTATATCAACATCTAATATATCTTTATTAATAATAGTTTTATTAGAAAATTTTGATAAATTTTCATCTAATATTGGTAAAAGTTCAGTATCTATTTCATAAGCTAATACATAACCAGCATTTTCACATAAGTGCTCAGTTAAGCTTCCAAGACCAGGACCTACCTCAATAGCTAAGGTATTCTTATCTATTAAGGATTTAGAAACAATCCCATTTAATATATCTTGGTTAATTAAGAAATTTTGGCCAAATTTCTTTTTTGCTCTTAATTTATTATTACTTAATTCTTTACCAATAATCTTTTTATTACCTATTTTATCTTGCATATAATATCCTTTAATTCCTCTTTAGTAATACCTAAAAGATTTAATCTCTTATAAAAAGTTTTAAAATTAGGCTTACCAATATTTAAATAATTACTAATCTTATCTCTAATTAAAGAAGAATCAGGCATTCCATTTAAGCCTAATTCATATAATTCTAAAGAAGTAATAGATTCAGTTGTATTTACCTTATTAGAAAATACTTTTTCTAATGCTTCTTTAATAATATCATAATCAGCATGCTCTATCCCAACCTTCTTCTTATTTTTAGATATAGCATCCTTCTTACGTAGAAATGCTTGCTTACATGATGGGATATTTGCATTAATTATAGATCTTATTCTTTCACCTGGAGAATCAGGATCTGTAAATATAATAATATCATGTGTTTTAGCTAATTCCTTTAAAAGCTTTATAGTATCTTCTGATACTTCACTTCCATTAGTTATAACAACATTAGCATCAGGATATACTGACTTAATTCTTATTTCATCATGTAATCCTTCAACAACAATTACATCGTTCATATTAATCCTCTATAAAATAATAATATCTTTCTACTGTCTTAGAACCAGATGTTCTTAAATCCTTAATAATAGGAGAATATTGATCTAATGATTTAGATTTACCATCTGGTAATAATACCTTAATATCATTAATATCACCCTTAGAAGAATGGTTATAAGTATCTAAGGATACCTTACTATATGTGAAATAATATGGTAATTCTTCTTGACTATACTTATGCTTAATTTCTTCTATCATTTTTGGATCTGGATCATTTTGCATTTCAATACATTCAAATAAATGTCTTTTTATAAATGCATTACATAATGTTCTTAATATCTTATCAGTAGTTTTTGCAAACTTTTTAATAAACGCATTTACATATGCATCATCAAGCTCATAGTAAGAATCTAAGTCATTTGGATTATTAATTACATTAACAAATTCTTTTATATTTAGATTAGATACACTAAATTTATTAGTATCAATTAAGAATTTGATTCTTTTATAAATAGAATCTAATATACATTCATAGCTTCTAGCCTGTGGATGATAATAAACTTGGAAATACATATGATATCTACTCATTAAATATGATTCAATAGAATGTACTCCACTTGCACGAACATATAATCTATTATTAATTATCTTCATGCTTCTTAAAATACGATAATAATCAATATGACCATATGCAGCACCAGTAAAATAAGCATCTCTAGATAGATAATCCATTCTATCAACATCAAGCTGAGATGATATTAAAGATTCTATTAAGCTAAACTTCCCTTCATGTCTAATAATAGATGCAATATCATTAGGTAACGAAGGATTTTCTTTAACTAATACTTTATTTACTTCAGTATTTCCTGTAATAATTCTTGCTCCCATTTCTTCATGGGAAACAGAAAGAATAGTTTCAAATGCGTGAGAATAAGGACCATGACCAATATCATGGAATAGTGCTGTAATTAAGAATAATAATCTTTCATATTCAGTTAAGCATTCAATTCCATCTACATTATTTAAAACGAAATTAGCCATTTGGTATGCACCAAGTGAATGCGTAAAACGACTATGCTCTGCAGTTTGGAACACCATAGAAACACCAGATAATTGTCTTATTCTTCTTAATCTTTGAAATTCCTTGGTATCAATAAGATCACTAATAACTTTATAGTCTACAGTTATATAACCATATAGCGGATCTCTAAATACTTTAGTTCTTAAAAGTTTCTCAAACATTTTAGCACCTTCTTTTGCTATAATTTTACCATAAATGAAAGAATTTTCAAATTATAGAAAGGAAGTAATTATTATATACATTTTTATCTTATATATACATTACTTAAAAATGCTACTTTTTTATCAAATTCGAGCTAAAAATAGACTAAAATTGTATTTTTGTGTTAATTTTTCCACGTATGAAAAAGGTTTCAACTTTACAATCACAATATCATATATATAATGAAAATTAAATTGGGATGACAACAGAATACTTAAGGAGATAACAAAAAGGCAAATGAAATTGAAAAGATTAAAACAAGGACTTGGGATGTCATCTATTGCATTATTGCTTTCAGCATGTACTTTCAACACTAAGACTACTAGAACTAGTACTAATACTCAAACTACAAGCGTAGCTGATACTACTAGTATAGCTGAAACTACTACTGAAGATATTAATTCTAATATTACAACAACTGATTTATTTACAACAACAGAAGCTTTAACTTCTACAGCTCCTGTAACTACTACCTATGTAACTACTACAGGTGAGGTTATTACAACAACAGAGGCTATTTCTACATCAGTTGAAACAACTACAGCTGAAACTACTACTATTGATAACACTACAACAGTTGATAACACTACTACAGCTAATACTACAACTGTAGATACTACTACAGCTGCTAATACTACAACAGAACCAGTAACAACAACAGTTGAAACAACTACAGAAGAAGAAACAACTACTTCTCCTCAAACTACAACTTTAAATACTACTACAGCTGATATAACAACTACATTCCCTTATACTTCAACTAATATTGCAACTACTACTGCAATTGAGGTAAGCACAAGCAATACTACTACTTATAATTCAACTACAAATACTTCATCAAATGTAGAAACAACAAGTGAGGATTTAACTACTACTGAATCAGGTACAATTGATAATATGGGTAGTCTTACTATTCTTACAAGTAAATCTTATTCTGAGGGTGCATATATTGAAGCACAATTAATCAATGGAACTGATGCTTCAGATTATACTGCTTATTATAAGAAGACAACTGATTCTACTTTTGTTGCAATTGATAGTGAATTAGTAAGAGTAAAGAATAATAAATTAAGAGTTGATTATTTAGGATTAACAGAAGGCTCATATGATTTTAAATTAGAATACAATGGTAACAGTTCATCTTATTCAACTGTTAGCAATGTTGAGGTTTTAGAATATGACCGTTCAGGTTATGCACATTTCTATAATAGTGGAATCGGTGCTTATAATGATGATGGTTCATTAAAGACTGATACAGTAGTAGTTTATGTTTCTGATGCTACTAAAAACACAGTTACTGCAACTATTGCAGGTACTACATATACAGGTTTATCTAATATCATAAAAGCACAAAAGGATAGCAAAGTTCCACTAGATATTAGAATCCTAGATGAAATTCAAGCACAACAATGGGCATATATTAATGATAAATCAGTATATGGTACAGCTAGCACTAAAGCAAGAAATGCTAATTTAGATTTAGCATTTAGCGAAGTTGATTGGGAAGATACATCAACTAGACAGGATGCATCTTCTAATTATTACAAAATTGGTGAAGATGATATTATAGCTTATGGTATCAACGAATTAACTGATACTGGTGTTAAATATGATCAAGATGGTAACGCAACAACAATTACTGGAATTACACACTTAGACGGTTTAACAAATATAATTAACTATTCTAAGAATGTAGATAGTAAAACTGGTGTTCAAGAATATGATTCATACTACAATGAGCTTGATGTAAGAGGAGCTTCAAATTTAACAATTGAAGGTATTGGTGAGGATGCAGGTATTTTCCAATGGGGATTCTGCTTCAACCAATGTAATTCAATCGAAGTAAGAAATCTTGAATTCTCAAGCTACACAGAAGATGCAATAGGTATCCAAGGTTCTAAAGCAACTAATATGGATTACCACGGATATTGGATTCACCATAATACATTCAATCAAGGTGTAAATAACTGGGATGTTACATATGAATCAGATAAGCATGAAGGCGATGGTTCAACAGACTTCAAGTTTGCCTATGATTTAACAATTTCATATTGTAGATATAATATGACTCATAAAACTGCATTAATTGGTTCAGGTTCATCTTCATACCAATATAATGTTACATTCCATCATAATTATTACTATAAGTGTGGATCTCGTCTTCCTTTCACAAGAAATACTAACTTCCATATTTATAACTGTTATTACTATGCATCAACTGGTACAAATATGCAGATAAACGATACTGCATATGCATTTATCGAAGGTTGCTATTTCGAAAACACTAATAAGACATTTACAACTTCAAAAGGTGTTATTAAATTATGGAATAATATAGTTAATAGCACAAGCTCAACTGCTGCTTCTTCTACAATTGTTTATGCTGATTCTAGAACACAGGCAGTAACAAACTCTTGTCAAGACAAGTCAAGTGGCTATAGTTGGTCAGGTACTGACTATTCATCATTTGATACAGATAAAACATTATTCTATTATGATTCTACAAATCAAAGAACAAAAGTTACTAGAATGGATGAAGCATCAAATGTTCCTGCAGTAGTAAAAGAATATGCAGGCTCTGGTTGCAAGGCTGGTGTTCAAGATTACTATTTAGGTGGAGAGATTATTGATGATACTACTGATGATCCAATTGTAGATGACCCAGTAATCGACGATCCAGTTGTTGAAGATCCAATTGTAGATACTGACTATACAACAGTTGAAGAAGCTTCTTTAACAGAAGAAAATACTACATCACTTTCAAACGAAACATATGGAGAAAATCCTGGTGTATATTGGTATACAAATGCAGAAGATTCAACTAATAACTATTTAACTTATAATAATGGTAAGATGACATTAGTAGATACTTCTTCTGAAGCTAGAACAACAGCATTCTATAAATATGAAAATACTTATAATAGTGGTGTTGTAAAATATACTGTAACATTAACACCTTCTACTAATAGCGGAAGCTGGACACTTGCTGAATTCTATGATGGAAATAATAACATTATTATTAGAACAGATGGTAGCAAATACATCTCATATTCAATTGATGGTGCAACAACATTAAATAACATCCTTACATCTAAGATGGTTGCAAATTCAACTTATGTCGTAACAATTATAATTGACTATGATAATGGTACTGTAAAAATTGATGTAAACGGTACATCTGTTGAATTTAACTATCAAGCTGGTGAAATTGTTGCAGTAAAATTCATGACAGCAAAAGCAGAAAGAAATCTAACAGTTTCTGATATCACAGTTGCAACAAAAAATAACTAAAATTTTATAAAACAAAGATACAAGACGCCTTACTTTTAAGGCGTTTTATTGTTTTTAGTGCAAATTATGAAAGAATAGAAAAATCTAAAAAAAATATTCTATTTTTTTATAGAAAACGCTTTACGTTTTTTAGTCTTTATGATATAATAAGCGTAAATCGTTGATAACGCTTACAAAGTGTTTACACCGATGAACAGTTTTACAAAAAAAAGGAGAAATCAAATGAAAAAGAAAAAAGTAATTCTTGGCGCATTAGTTGCAACTGCTACTGTTGTTGGCTTAACAGCATGTAAGACAGCAGACAATACAACTACAAGCGGAACAAATTCAACTCAAACTACAACTACAGCAGCTACTACAACTGCAACAACTACTACTGCTGATACAACAACTTCAGCTCCTATAACTACTTCAGACGTTAATACTACTACTGAGGTTAATACTACAACTGAAGTTAACACTACTACTGAAGTAAATACTACTACAGGTCCAGTGGTAACTACTACTGAGGTTAATACTACTACAGGTCCAGTGGTAACTACAACTGAAGATGTTAACACTACTACTGAAGTTAATACAACTACTGAGGTTAATACTACAACTGAAGATGTTAACACTACTACTGAAGAACCAACTACTGCTGAAGCTGGTGATACATTAGTAAATGTTTATTTACACTATGATCCAACAAATAACTATTCTTCTATTGGCGAAACAGTAGAAGTTAAAGTTGAAGAAGACCTTTTCGGTGATTTAACATCAGACTTTGATATTGAAAAATACGTTCCAGTTGATTCATATAGAAGATTTGCTGGTTGGTATACTGACACAGATTGCCAAACTGCATTCGATGCATCTGCAGCAGTAACTGAAGAAACTCACCTATATGCTAAGTGGGTTGGTAACAGCACAAACGTTACATATTCTATTGATGCTGCAAAGTGCGCAACTGGTTCTTTAACTGCTGACTATAAGGCTGGTAACTATACTGTTGCTAAGGGCACAGAAGTTAGAAGCAAGAAAGACCATGATGGAAACGCTCATAACT
Source organism: Acholeplasmatales bacterium (assembly GCA_016288855.1). Lineage (GTDB taxonomy): Bacteria > Bacillota_I > Bacilli_A > Acholeplasmatales > Anaeroplasmataceae > Anaeroplasma. Next base: position 15,948 of record JAEELJ010000009.1, on the reverse strand, counting down.
CATTTAAGTTAGGTGGAGAAGCTAACATCATTAAGATTGTTGTTCCTGCTGATACAACAATGACAATTGATATGGCAGACCAATCATCTACAACAGATGCATACTTAACTTTATATTCTGATGACAAATGCACAACTGTTGTTGAAGACAAGATTGGTGCAGATGGAAATACAGCTTCTGCAAACGGCACATTAGTAAATGTTGCTGTTAAAGCTGGTACATATTATTTAAAGAGAGGCGCTGGTACAGTTGACGTATTCACAATTGATATGACTTGTACAGTTGACCTATCTCCTGCTCAGTCAATTGAAATTACTAACGAAGGTCAAAACTGGGTTATCGAAGGTCAAGATTATGATCCATCTGATATCGGATTTAAGCTTGTTTACGAAAATGGCGCAGCTGATGAAATCGCATTAAACGCTAAGGGAGTTAATATTGATACAACTAAAGTAGACGAAACTACTCCAGGTTTATACAATGTTACAGTATCATATACACTTACTGAAACATTATTCAACGTTGAAGTTGAAAATACTTATACTACTACATATGCTGTTGAAGTTGAACAATTAGATGATATTACTCTTGAAACTAACGTTTATACTTCTGGTACATATAAGAACAATACTGCACAGCAAGTATATTTAGCTAATAGCAATAGTGCATTAAATCAAACATATTTAATCGTACATGCGCATACAACTACATTAGAAGGTTCTGCAGATCATATCTTAACTTCAGGATATACTTCTGATGCTGCAACAGCATTCAACACTGCTACTGAAGGTGTACAAACAATTACTTATACATATGAAACAAACGGCAAGAGCGTATCTGCTCAATTCAGTGTAACAGTAACATCTGTTGAACCTGCATACGATTCAGAAACTAATACAATCAACATTTCAGTTGATGCTAATTACGCAGGTACAAATGCAAATACTAATACTGTTGGTTCAGTTGCTGCTAACTGCTTCAACACAATCAATGCCGCAATGGATTACTTACATTTATATTTAGATGCTAAGGATTCTGCATATGAAGGATGCAACATTAACTTCATGATTGCTGCTGGTTACTATAATGAAAAGGTAGAATTCGATTTACCTAACATGACAGTTACTGGTGCTGGTAGAGTTAATAAGGCTGCTACAACAGAAGCTGGTGCAGCTGCTGCAATTGCAAACTATGACTTTACTTCTGTAACTGATGCAACAGTTATCGAATTCAATGCTGAATTTGGTATGACTGATGCTAAGGGTCAAGTTCATACAACTGATTCTACAGCTACAGTTTCAGTTAGAGAAACTGCTGAAAACTTCACAATCACTGGAGTATCAATCTCTAACTACATTAATACACTTGGTAAGACTTATATCAATGGTGAACATAGAGCTTTAGCTATCTTAATTAAGGCTGATAAGTTCGTTATGGATGACTGTGATCTATATGGTTACCAGGATACAATTGAATTATTCAAGGGTCGTCAAGTTATCCAGAATACATTAATTACTGGTACAACAGACTTCATCTTCGGTTCAAACAATACAACATATTTCTACAACTGTGAAATCCGTACAGTTCAAGCAGAAGATTCTTCAGGAAAGACTACTACTTCTGGTGGATATATCACAGCATTCAAGGGTTGCTCATCTGGAGCTACTGATGCAGTAGAATATGGTGCAATCTTCGATGCATGTAACTTCACTTGTGATGCAGGTGTTCTAGTTAAGGGCGCTACTTTAACTGATGGTACTACTGCTCAATCTGGTAATACAGCTATTGCTAGACCTTGGGGTAAGTATGCTAAGGTTGCAATTATCAATTCTAAATTAGGTGGACATATTTCAACTAAGTCTGCTGTTGAAACTGCTGCAGGTGCAGGTACATATTCAAGCCAAAACTATCGTTATGTAAGTATGAGTGGTAACCAACCAAATGAATCAACACTTAAGTTTGCTGAATATGGCAACACTGGTGATGGTGCTGTAGATGCTACTACTGCTGCTACAATCATTGGATGTACATATTTAACAGAAACAGAAGCTGGTAAATATAACGATATGTCTGTTATCTTCGCAACAAAGAATGGTGCAGTTGAATATTCTGATACATGGTTAGGAACTATGGTAAAGGATACTAAGGTTACAGTAACTGATAAGGACGGAAATGTATTAGCTACATTAGATGTTTATAAGAATTCTACAGTAACTGAATCTGAAATTACTGAATTAATTAAGTCAATTACAGTTGAAGATGGCAAGCAAGTTGAAGGATTATATACTGATAATACATTCGCTACAGCTTGGGATGGCAAGGTAGGAGCAAATGATCTTACTGTTGTTGCAAACATCACAGCTGCTGCTGAATCTGTAACATATTCATATGCATATGGCGCAGAAAATGCAGCAAGCTGGGCTGAAACTTATAACGGTTCTGCTGCTTCTAAGGATGCAACTCCAGTAACTGGTGGTAAAGTATCAAGTGGTACTGAATCTGAAAATTTAACATTAACATTAGATAAGGCAACTACTAAGATTCAATTATCTATGACTGGTTTCACAACTGGTTCTGATAACGCTTCTGCATTCGTAGGCGTTAAGTTCTACAGTGGTACTACTGAAGTTCAAACTATTACTGGTACAACAGTAACTCTTAAGTGCAATGGTGATATTACATTCGCTAATGATGGTTTATTTGAATTCGAAACTGCTGTTGATAAGGTTGTTATTTACTCAAATACTGCTAAAAAGACAGTTGGTATTGTTACAGTAAATGTTGAAGCATTCTATGAAAAAGATGCTAATTTAATTGATAAGGCAACTACAATTAACTTTGGTACTAATGGTACATGTGAACAAGTTAAATACGAAGGAAACGCAGGTACAGCAACATGTGGTGATTACGTATTAAACGTAGATGCTACAACTGGTAAGTTTGATAACACTTGGAATACAGGTTATGTTCAAATTGGTGCTGGTACTGTAATTACATTCCAGGTTAAAGCTGGTGCAACAGTAACTGTAACTACATATACAGCTAATGTATTAACATACACAATTAATAATGGTACAGCTACTGCAATTAGCGAAAACCCTGGTTCATTCTCAGTGAGTGAAGATTCTACAATTGTATTAACTGTTACTGCAGCTGATTATATTCAAGCATTAAAGGTTACATACTAAAATTTAAAAAGTTTAAGGATATCGCAAGATATCCTTTTTCTTTTCTTATAGAAGTTTCATATAAATTAAAAAGCCCACTATAACATGCAAAATTGCTGTTTAAATGGGCTTTTATGCTATACCTATAATCTTATAGATATTTTAATAATTAATTAAATTTTAAAATTTTTTGGGACGTCTTTCAATAATAAATGAAACTCCACCTTTAGCTTCATTTACAACCTTAAGTTCCATATCAAAGAAATCAACAGTCTTTTTTACGATAGACATACCTAATCCAAATTGACCCTTAGATCCTTTTTCATAAGGCTTAAACCTAGAATCAGTAAATTTTTCATCAATTGGATCACCATCGTTAAAAATTCTTAATCTGTCTTTCTTTAATACTATCTTAATTCTTGTTTTAGCATAACGTTTTGCATTATCAATAATATTAGAAACAATTGTATACCAATTTTCTCTATAACCCTTAAAAATAATGTCGCTTTCTAGCAATAATTCAAATTTTAGGCTTGTTTGATATCTAAATGTATCTACAACCTCATTAATTAAGGCAGTCATGTTTACATCTTCAAATTCTCTATCCTTAGATAAATATTCTAATGAATTATACTGTAATAAGTATGATACCTTCTTAGTTAATGAATTAGCCTGATTAATTATAATTGAAGGAGCGTTAGGCTCAGCCATTCCATCTTCAATTGCTTCTGCATAGCTCTTAATAACTGCAATAGGTGTTTTAAAGTCATGTGAAATATTTTGTAGCATTTCACGCTTTGTTTGCTCTGACTTCATAACCTCTATTCTTAATTCATCAATAGCTCTTGATAATTCGCCAAGCTCATCATCTGCATCATCTCTATAAGATGTTTCATATTTATTTTTAGGTAAATCCAAAACGTGTGTTTGGATTTTTTTAATTCTCTTTGTTAAAGCATTTGACCATAAGTATATTACTAATACCGCAACAATAATAATCAAGAAGAACATAATAGATAATTCAATAACAACAGTTTGTACCTTAATAGATACAAACGCGTCAGTTGCCAATACTAATGTATATGAATCACCATTATCAGTTGTGTAATATCCATAATAAATAACATTTTTACCAAAACGTTCTTTACCAACTACACCAACATTATTTTCTCTAGCAAAATTTGATTTATTTTTAATATCTTCAACAGTTTCTTTATCTAAATATGTTTCAACGAACTGATTATAATCTCTTGAAACATATTCTGTTCTTAGGAGTGGATGTGAACCATAGTACTTATAAAATACTATATTAACTAAACTATCTGCATATTCTTCAGTTCTATAATGAGTTTCTCCTCTTGCTTCAGCATTTGTTTTAATGATTTCTAAATCATCCTTATCCATAAATGCTTCATAGCGTTGGATGTTTTCTGCCGCAGTTTTAATTCTTTCAAAATAATCTGCTTCATATGTTTGCTCAAACATCATTACAGTAGCTAAAGTAAATGTTAGCATTGAAACTAAAATAATCGCAAAGAATAAAATTATAAGCTGGGAAGGAATTGATAATTTTCTCATAATGTTAATCTATATCCGAATCCATAAATTGTTTCAACAGATAGATTAGGCATCTTTTGTCTTAATCTTCTCATTAAGTCATCAACAACTCTATCTGATCCGAAATAATTACTTCCCCAAACAGAATCTAGAATTTGATCTCTTGAGAATGCTTTTGACTTATTCTTAAGTAAGAATAATAATAAATCATATTCCTTTGAAGTAAGATTTATATTCTTTCCATTTTCTGTTACAATACGCTTATCAAAATCAATTTGATAGCCGTTGAAATCCTCGACATTTTTCTTTGCAGTCGTCTCTTGTGAATAACTTCTTAATAATAAATTCTTAACTCTTAATACAAGTTCTCTAATAGAATATGGCTTTGGTACATAATCATCAGAGCCTAATTCTAATCCCATTACTCTATCAATATCTTGATCACGTGCTGAAGTGAATATAACAGGCTTTCTTGGATCTAATTCTCTAATCTTTTTGATTAAATCATAACCAGATATAACACCAGGGAGCATTATATCTAATAACCATAGATGGAAATCATCTCCTGCATGTTCAATAGCTTCTTCACCTGTAGTAAAAGATTCAACTTCATAACCTTCCTTAATTAAATACTTTTTTACAAGTTCTTGTAATTCTTTTTCATCTTCTACGAGCGCAATTTTATACATAAGCAATCACTCCTTTTCTAAAATTATACATTAATTTAAAAAAAAGCACAACCAAGTTGGTTGTGCTATAATTCAACAATTTAAACAATCAACTATTTTAGTTCATTATATCGTATAAATATCCAAATAATATCACTAAAATATGTTAAAGTTGTAAAATATTAGTTTTCATACATGTCTTCGTAGTCATCCATGTACTTATTGTACTTGTCTTCCTCGAAGTCATTTGAATCATCATCGTCTAATTCATCATCAGACTCATCATCTTCAGATTCTTCATCATCGAATTCGTATTCATCATCTGATTCTTCATCTTCGTCTTCATCTTCGTCTTCATCGTCATCAGACTCATCATCGTCTTCGTCGTCATCAGCATCTTCATCAAGATCCTCATCGTCTTCGATGTCGTTTTCATCCTCATCATCTAATTCTTGAGTAGCATCTTCCTTCATGTATGCTGAACCGTCTTTATCGAATTCATCTAATGATTGCTTTTCTTTTAAATCCCATAAGCCATCGCCCATAAATACGAATTTAGAAGAAGCAGTTAAATCTACATATAACTTAGAAACTAGTTCAATAGTTTTTTCAATTCCTTTTAATTCAAATACCTTATTAATAATATCGTTGATGTGCATTGGTTCCTTTGCTTCTTTAACAACATTATATGCAACATCAATTAAAGCCATTTCAGAAATATTTTCCATTTTTATTCCTCCAAAATTTACGACTACAACCTATTTTACTTAAAATATATGGATTTTTCAAGTAGTTTAATTAAATATTATCCATATTTTATGTGAAGAAATTACGTTTTCATCCAATATCAATTCATAGTTTGCAAAAAGTTTATTTTCTTTGACTAAAAGTTCATTAGTTTTTACCTTAAAATCAAATTTTAGTCCCATATTATTACTATATGAAGAAGTAGTTATTTTACCTTGTAATAGAAGAAGCTTCATATTAACATCACCAATTCTTTCTATATTAATAGAAGAAGTGGTATATGATAGCTTTATAATAGTGTTATTTGATGTTTTATCATCAAATTCTATATATGAATCATATATCTTAGCATCACTTTTATAAAATACCTTATTTTCTTCATTATCAATGCTATGAAATGTAATTACCATTAGTATTCACGTCTACCTTCAAATGCTTTTACTACAGTCATTTCATCTGCGTAAGAAATGTCTCCACCAACAGGTAAACCAGATGCTAATCTTGTTACCTTCACGTTGAAATCTCTTAATAATTCTTTTATGTATCTAGCAGTTGTTTCACCTTCTAGAGTTTGGTTTGTTGCAAGAATTATTTCTTTAACATTTCCTTTTTTTACTTTTTCAATTAATGAATCAATATTTAAATCATCAATTGTAATTCCTTTAGAAAAATTAATTGCGCCATTAATTACATGGTATATTCCATCATACTGGCTCGTATTTTCTATAGCAATTAAATCTTTTATTCCTTCAACTACTAAAATAGAAGAATGATCTCTTTTAGGATTGCTGCATATACTACAATATTCATCTTCACAAATATTTCCACAAGAAGGGCATATATGAATGTCTTTTTTTATACTAGCTAAAATATTTGAGAAATCCTCGACATCTGTATCTGTCATATTGAATAAAGTATATAACGCAAATCTTTCTGCAGTTTTCTTTCCAACACCTGGTAGGTGCTGAAAAGATTCAATTAAACTTTCTAAAGATTTAGGATATTTATTCATTTTAGAATAAACCCATTCCTCCGCCGAAGCCACCTAATAACTTCTGGCTTTCTTCTTCAATCTTCTTATTAGCATCATTTAATGCTAAAACAATTGAGTCTTGTACCATTTCAATATCATCTGCTGCAGCCTCAGGATCGATAGAAACAGAAACTACTTCATGGTTTCCTTTAACTTCAACAGTTACAATTCCGCCACCAGCAGTACCAGTGAAGATTGTTTCTTCAAGCTTTTGTTGAGCCTCCATCATTTGCTTTTGCATCTTTCTTAATTTCATCATTTGTTGCTGATTCATTTTTTTAATCCTCCAAAATTCTTACATTATCAACTAACTCTTTAACTCCAGCTACCATAGGATCTTCTTTTTCCTCTTCAGCAGTTGGAATGATTCTTTTTTTAACACCAATATTTATTTCCTTAAGACTAGGATATCTATTATTAGGAGAGTATTTAGATTTATAATCTGTTATAATTTCTCTCCATACCTCAACAGGAATACAAATGTAATCTGTTAATCCTATACCTAATTCATTAAATATTTCCATTATCTTAACATAGCTTTGGTAAAGCATTACTCTATTACAGAACGCTTTATCCTGTAGTACCACAATGAATGATTTATCAGATACTGCTACAATCTTACCATGTACTAGTATTTGAATAGTAAATTCATTAGGATAATTAATAGAAATTTCATTCCAAATCTTATTTAATGCCTCTTTTTGTTCCTTAGAAGCATGATATAAAATTTCTTCTACATCACTAATTGTTACTTCATCAGAAACATTCTTAGCAATTTGTGGCACATTTTCGACAATTTGTTTGTTTTCTACATTAGTATTTTCATTAATTATGTTTGGTTTATTATCTTCAACATAATCATTTTCTTTAGAAGTATTTTCTACTTTTGGTTCAATAGGAACCTCAACCTTTTTAGGTTCAGATTCTATATTTCTTACTGGTTCATTGTATTTTGAAAATGCGTCAGAAGAAGGTATATTTGGTCTATAAGATTGCTGCTTTAAGCCATTAGATTTAACTCCATTAACCTCTAAATCTCTTACCTTTTGAGTAAGCATATTTATTGCAGCCTCTAAATTTTCAATTTTATCTTGCATATTAGCTTCTTCATTAAGCTTTGTATCATTCATTTTTAATATTGCAAGCTCTAAATATGCACGCTTCCTTGTAGAAAAACGCATTTCGTTGTTACATTCATTTAAAATATCTAACCATTGATATATTACCTTTTTAGGTAATTTTTTAGATAATTCTTTAAATGAATCATTATTAAACATTGGATTTTCTTCAATAATTGAATCATTTTGATACATTAATGTATCACGTAAGAACATTATTGCATCATTAACGATTCTAGTTATTTCTTTACCATCTTTTATGATTGAATCTAATACAGATAAAGCATTAGATTCATCCTTAGATATACAGCTTGATAATAATTCAATTAATTTTAAATATGAAATGTTACCAGAAACAGCTAATACATCATCTAATGTTACCTCTTCACCAACAGAATAAGATATGGCCTGATCAAATAAAGATAAGGCATCTCTCATTCCACCTTCAGCTGATGTTGCAACCTGATGTAATGCATCATCTGTAACCTTTAAACCTTCAGATTCAGATACTATTTTTAATCTTTTTAAAATTTCATCTATTTGAATAGATTTGAAATCGAATCTTTGACATCTAGATAAAATAGTTGCAGGAAGCTTATAAGGTTCAGTTGTACAAAGAATAAATATTACATGATGTGGTGGTTCCTCTAATGTTTTTAATAATGCGTTAAATGCCGCATTAGAAAGCATATGAACCTCATCTATAATATAAACCTTATATTTTCCAACAGAAGGTAAATATTTTACTGTATCTCTTAGATCACGAATATCATCCGCACCATTATTAGAAGCGGCATCTATTTCAATAACATCAGGTATTGTACCCTTTGCAATACCTTGGCATATTTCGCATTCACAACATGGATCAGTTGTAGGTCCATTTACGCAGTTCATGGCTTTAGCAACAATTTTAGCCATTGTTGTTTTACCTGTACCTCTTGGGCCACAGAATAAATAAGCATGAGCCACTTTATTAAGCTTTATTGCGTTTTTTAAGGTTTTTATAATGTGTTCTTGACCTACAACCTCATCAAACTTTTGAGGTCTATAGGCACGATATAAAGCCACATAAGCCATTTCTATGCCCTCCTTAATTAAAAAGTTCCGTTATAACTTCCTAAATAATATATTTTTTTAATACCATCTTCAAATATATGATAATAAGACAAATATGATTCATTAGAAACAATTAAATCATAAACAGTTGTTTGGAATCCATCCTTATTTAGGTTTATTCCAACCTTATTAAATGATCTTGATATTATATCAGTACAATAAACACTTCTTTTTGTATTAAATAAAAAAGAAAAATTATAAGGGTCATCAATGAATGTAGAACAATATGATATTACCTCATCCTTTTGAGCCTCAGTTGCGTTAGTTCTTAAAACCATCATCGAATTAAATGTTTTATCATTAACCCAATATGTTTTAGAAGATACAACAGTAGGATTTTCTCCTTCGTTCATACCAGTTGCCTCAATTATTCTATCATCATTTAGCACAAATTCACTATCAAGATAAGAAGAAGTAGATAATGCTGCATGACCACCAACAGTATATGTAATAAAACCAGAAGTAATAGGTCCTACAAGTGTTGCTTGTGTAGATACTAAAATATCACATTTAGAACCTGGTATATCCTTTGGCCAACCATCAAATTTCTCATTATAATGAGTAAATGATGCTGCTTCTAAAGGATTATCTGATTCAATCTTGTAGTATTTCACCTTATCGTTTGATATATCCTCCTGTAATACACCCTTTTGTCTGAAATTATCTATTATGAAAGATGTCATAATATTCTTAACAGTACAAAGGCTTAAGCCCCAAACAAGTATGAATAATATTACAAAATGTAAAACTATTAATATTGCCTTTAAATAAAACCTAAAATACTTTTTCATATTAACATTTTATCATAAAAAAATATAATAATAAAGAAAAGCCTTAGTAAAACTAAGACTTTTTTTATTAACTATAAATATTTATTTTATTCAGCAGTCTTTGGCTTAATAACGATTGCTCTATTTTCGCCTTCGCCTTCAGATTCTGTATAAACATCTCTCCAATCACTTAACTTTTCATGGATAACATGTCTTTCGAAAGAATTCATTGGATTAAGCTTAACAGCAACCTTAGTCTTAACAACTTCCTTAGCTGTTTTAGTCGCAAGAATTTCTAACTGACGAATATGATTTTGACGATATCCACCAATATCTAAAGAAACAATTAAATGTTCATCAGAATATTGTTGAACAACCTGGCGAAGAAGTACTTGTAAAGCATCTAATGTCTTACCTTTAACGCCAATTAATAATGAATTTTCATAAGTATCGATTAAATAATGTAATTCTTGTTCACCATTTACAGATCTAGCTTCAATTCTATAGCCAATTCCTAATGATTTTAAGATTCCTTCAAGGTATTTCTTTCCTTCAAGTGTAACATTAACATCAACTAAAGCTTCACAGTTAAGGCCTTCTGGTAATTCACCTAAAACATTAATAAATATTTTTTCAGAAGGTAAATGTAGCTTTGCTACAGCAATTTCTGCTGCTTCCTCCTGAGTTTTTGCGATAAATTCAATTTTCTTTTGCATATATTATCACCTATAGTATGTTATTTTTTTGTGCTTTTTCATAATTTCTTTGGTTCATCCAACGTCCAACTTGTGATTGGAATAGCTGATAAATACCACCAATTAACCAGTAAATACCTAAAGCTGTTGACTGTAATGCCATGAATACGAATACTACATTCATTACAACCAACATAATCTTCATTTGATTACCTTGCTTAGATTGATCCTTAGTTTGAACATTATTATAATTCTTTTGATACTTCATAGGACGTTGTCCTAACTTTTGTGATAAGTAAGTAACTCCACCAAATAATAGTGCAACTACTAAACCAAAAATCTTATCACCAGGGTTTGAAGCATTCATAAAAGAAGTAGCAATTTCAAATCCTAAGAATTTAGTGTTATGTAAAGCAAAAACACCTGTTGTTGTAATACTAATACCATCTACTGTAACAGTAGAAGTAGCGTTAATTCTTTGTACAACTTCGTACATTGACATGAAAATAGGGAATTGAAGAATCATTGTACCAAAGCATCCTAAAGGATTGATCTTATACTTTTTATAAAGCTGCATCATTTCCTGTTGCATCATTTGCTGACTTCTAGGATCTTGTCTTCCCTGATATTTTCTTTGAATCTTGTTCATTTCAGGCTGCATTAAACTCATCTTTAAGCTCATACCATTTTGACGAGAATAAATAGGCCATGCTAATGTTCTTACAATAAGAGTAGTAAAGAAGATTCCCCAGAAGAATGAGTTACCTATTCCTTTACCAATTGATGAGCAAAGCCATGCGATTGGGTAAGAAAGTAGATTTACAGGCCATGCAAAAATTGCATTAAAGAAGCCTTTACCTCCGTTCCATAAATCTGACCACTCTTGACCATATGTTGTATATGGTTTTGTATACCAAGAGCCTGAGTCAAATCTACAGCTTGTTAAGGATAATACTACTACTGCAAAAACTAGTACAAGAGCAATTTTGTATTTGTTTTTATTTAAAAACTTGCTCACTTGATATCTCCTTTTAATAACTTTTGCTTGTTAAAAAGATATTCCAACTCTTTTTTCATTCCATTAAAATCTAATTCAAGCACAGTTGGCTTAACTATAATAAATATATCTTTATTATTATCCATTTTAATGTTTAGGTTATCAATAATAGAAGTAATCTGTCGCTTTGTTCTATTGCGCATAACAGCATTTCCTATTTTTTTACCTACACTAATCGCATATCTGAAGTGGATGGTTTCAGGATTTATTCTTTGATAAAGTGAAAAATAACGATTTTTAGAAAATCTTTTTTCCTTTAATATTAATTCTATTTCTTGATTTTTCTTAACGCGATATTGTTTTTTCATAGAATATCTCCAATTAAAACAAAAAATACGACCTGAAACATTTAAATTGTTCTGGTCGTACTTGTTTTGTCAATTTATAATTGTTAAATTATGCAGTTAAATGTTTTCTGCCCTTTTTACGTCTAGCAGCAATAACTTTTCTACCATTCTTTGTTGCCATTCTAGCACGGAAACCATGTGTAACTTTTCTCTTAAGTTTATTAGGTTGATAAGTTCTCTTCATATCTTGTTACCGCCTTTCTTTATTTGAAACCACGCTCACTTATTTTATCAAATATGAATATTTATGTCAACATATTTTTAGTTTCTTTTTCATTGATTAAGAAAAATATCATTTTTCCATCTTTATTATATATATTATATACGTATGTGTACGTAATAAAATAAAAAAATATATATATAAATTAGCGTAATTTTTATACCTAATCTATATAAAAAGTTTAAAAAAATTCAAGTAAAAAAGTAAGATAATATTACTTTCATTTTTTTCAAAAAATTAAATGAAAACTATGAAAGAATTTTTGTTTAAAAAATATCCACTTTTTTGTATAAAATTTTGTAAAAAAAAGTTGAAAAATTTTTTGGTATTGTGGATAATTTTAATAACATTTTCAAAATAGGTTAAAATGTGGATAAATTAAAAAAAATCAAGTAATATAAGGCTTTTTTTATCAAGTTATCCACAAAAAATAGTTATTTTTACCTATGTGAATGAAAAAGTTATCCACATTTTCGGTGGATAAAAAAGCCTTGAAAATGCACTTTTTTATGCTATATTTATACTAGATTGTAGGTGAGATTATGATGGATCAGGTACTAGCTGGTCAAAATGTTTGGAATGAGGTTTTGGATGTCTTAGAACACAAGCTTGCCCCTAATACTTTTGAAGATACTTTTATGAGCGCGCGCAAGGTTGTTAAAGAGGAAAACAATACTTTATTTGTTTTAACACCAAACCAATACATTAAACACAAGATTAACAACACATATTTTGAAAACATAAAAAAGATTTTAGAAGATATAAATTCTAAATATCAAGTAAGATTTGTTACAGAAGATGAAATTCCTATGGCTCCTGTACAACAAAATTTTCCAACGATTTCAAATAATAATTTAAATTTAAATTTTACATTTGAATCATTTGTTGTAGGTGGGTCTAATAGAACAGCTTATTTAACTGCATTAAAGGTTGCAGATAATCCAGGTACTCTATTTAACCCATTTTATATTTTTGGAGGAGTAGGATTAGGTAAAACACACCTAATGCAAGCCATTGGTAATTTTATTTCTTTAAATCATCCAGATTATAAGATTTTATATATTCAAGCAAATGATTATCTATCAGACTTTATAAAGTCTAATAGAGATCATCAAATGAGTGAATTTGAAAACAAGTATTCTAATATTGATGTTTTATTACTAGATGATATTCAAATGCTAAAAGATAAAAGTGCTACTCAGGAAGCTTTCTTTAATTTATTTAACACTATGAGTAATAATAGAAAACAAATTATTATTACATCAGATAGACCAGCAAATCAATTAAACGGATTCGTTGATCGTCTAACTTCACGCTTCCAAATGGGTATTTTTGCTGACATGAAACAACCAGATTATGATGAAAGAATAAAAATTCTACGTCAAAAGGTTGTAGAACATACTACTAAAACAATTTCAGACGAAATTATTGAATATATTGCAAAGGAATTTAGTACTAACGTACGTGAGCTTGAAGGAGCTTTAAATAGAGTATTATTATACTCTGATATTTATAATCAATTATCATTAGAAATAGCTATAGAAGCACTAGATCCTTTAATTAAATCTAAAAAACAATCAGAAAAGAAAGCTAATTATGAAGATGTATTATCTATAATATCTGATATGTATAATGTTTCTGTTGCTGATATATTAAGTTCAAATAGAGATAGAAAATATGTATTACCTAGACACATATGTATGTATATATTAAAAACTAAATATAATCTTACATATTCTAAAATAGGTAATATCTTAAATGGTAGAGATCATACTACTGTCATGAATGGTTGCAATAAAATAGAAGATGATTTAAAAACTAACCAAGAACTAGAAATGGCAGTGGAAGCAATAATTAAAAAACTATAAAGAATAAAGTGGAAATATTATTTATTTTCCACTTTAATTATGATATAATTATATCAGTATTTATAAGGGGTTTTTGAGTTATCCACATATCAACATTCCTTATTACTATTACTAAAGAAATATTATTTTATTTTTTTATGAGGGAGGATTTTATGAATCTAACAATCGATAGAGAAGTTTTGCTTGAAAACTTAAATACAATTTCAAGAGGACTTCCAACTAAATCACCAATGCCTATCTTAACTGGTATTAAACTTTATGTAACAGAAAATGATTTATTTATGACTTCATCTAATTCTGATATTTCAGTAGAAGTAACAATTAATGATGCTTCATTAGAAATTAAAGAACCAGGTCAAACTGTTGTACCAGGAAAATTTATAGATATTATTAGAAAAATTAATTCTAGAAAAGTTAACCTCTATTTAGCTGAAGATAAAATTTTAGTTATTAAAGCTGATAGAGGTGAATATAAATTATATGTAATGGATCCATTAGAATATCCAAAGATGGATTTTGTTGCATTAGAAAATCCTTTAAAGCTTAATGCTGATGTTTTAAAGAACATGATTAAGTCAACTGTATTTGCAACATCATCATCAGAAAAGAAGCCAATTTTAACTGGTGTTAATTTCACTAATGTAAATAATACATTAACAGTTGTTGCAACAGATTCATTTAGATTATCACAAAAGGTAATATCAATTGAACCATATAATGATTTTAATATTACTATTCCAAATAAGTCTTTAGATGAATTATTAAAGGCAATTGATCAATTTGCTGGAGATGTTAATTTATACTTCCAATCTAATAAATTATTAGCACAATTTAAAAATGTTTGTTTCCAAACAAGATTATTAGATGGTAACTATCCAGATACATCTAAATTAATATCTTCTAATTTTGCAATTAATTTAACTTTCAATAAGGATGAATTAATTGAAGCAGTAGAAAGAGTATCATTACTTTCACCAAGAGATTCTGCTAAGGATAAAGAAATTACATATTCTATTGTTAAATTAGAATTAAAGAAGGATAGAAGTGTAGAAATTTCTACAACAAATTCTCAAATTGGTGATGCAAAAGAAGAATTATTACCTACAGGTATTGATGCTGATGGTCCTATCGCAGTTGGATTCTCATCTAGATATTTACTTGATGCATTAAAATCATTTATTTCAACTGAGGTTACATTAGGCTTACAAGCTGAAACTAGACCATTTATTGTACGTGGTGAAAATGATTCAAATTTAACTCAGTTAATTCTACCTGTTAGAATGAATTAATTATTATGGGCTGTTAAGAAATTAAAAGGTTTCTTAACAGCTTTTCTTTTACTTTTTAATAAAATATAAAAAAGTAGACAAAGAAAAAATTGTCTACTTTTTTGTAGTATGTCGGGCATGTTATATGTCTAGGGTGAAAGTCCCAAGAGAGGTATTTGTCGCCAACTCGATAGCAACTTGCAAAGCGTAAACCAGTAATGGAGCGTGAAAAGAAGCAATAGCGAAATCGTGGTCCTATGAACAAGAACTTAATATCAAGGCCCATTAGGTGGATGAGTTAACTTAACATAACAAAG
>JAEELJ010000063.1 GCA_016288855.1 Acholeplasmatales bacterium | reverse complement strand
CATAAGTAGTTGAAACTAAGCACACACCAGTCATCGCTGCTGTACTAAGGCCTAAGATCAGTTTCCTTAAGTGTTTCATGAATACCTCCCTTGCTATAAATTTTTACTGCTATATATCAATACCCTAAAGTATTAATACCTAATTAACTAATCCCCGTTATCTTCGTTAGGATTATTTACGGTAAACGCTAAGTTTACCTTGAAGCTTGTTGCTTCATTTGGTGTTCCAATGATATAATCTGCATCCCAGCCTTCCATGAAAACTGTGATTACAACATGTATATCTTTATAATTCAATTTAGATGATTCATTATTATATGTAGAATCATATTTGAATTTTGTAAATGCATTTTCTGTAAATGATGTTTCAGTATCTAAGTAGGCATTGCCTTGTTGAGGAGCCTTTGTGAATGCTTTTTCGCCAAATAAACTATTCCAATAAGTATACATTGCATTTGTATTCTTATTATGAGTCTCATCAGTCATTCCTTCAACTGCTGCAGAGCCTAAGCCTAAGCTTGGTTCATATAAAACTGATTTAGAATTTGCAATATCATTATCATCAATTACTGTTACTAATACTCTCATTGCATCAGCTGGATCATAAGATATTGTATCTCCTGAATCTAATACTTCACCTGTTGCAATTGTAAGCTTATTTACTAATGGCATTTCAAATTTATTTGCTTCATTAGTATATTTACTAGTAATTGTAGTATCTAAATCAAAGTATACATCAACATCGTCAGTTGTTATAGCGGTATTGCGATAACTTAACCACAAATCAAATGATAAATAATCAGTTTTTGTTGCATCAGCCATAACCATATCATATTCATTTGGATATTCACCAGATGTTTCTTCTTTTTCTTCGGCTACAACTGTATACATCTTAGGATAACCATTTTCATCAATAGTAATATCTCCACTTTCGTATGTACCAAGTGTTGATTGACCATATTTTAATTCACTATAATTTGCATCTTCTCCAGCCCATGCTTCAATTACCTTTTTAATTTCAGATTTAGAAACATTTTGAGTAAAATGTGTTCCATCTGTTGAAATTAAAACTCCTGCTGAAGATTTTACATTGTAGTCATATTCATCAATCCATGCTACATTGTTTCTTGCAAACCATGCGTATGTTACAGTGACGGCACATGCTGCAGTTAAAGCTATTGCTCCGCCAGCTATAATTAATTTTCTAGACATAAACTTCATGTGCTCATCTCCTTTACACCAAAATTATAATTTATTTTGGTAGACAATTGTAGGACAAAGTCACTCAATTCGTCTGCAATAAATTATTTTTTAAAACTAAACTGTCATATCTACTGATAGTGTTAAGCCGAACTTAATTGTACCAGAATAGATATCGTCTCCATAATAATCTTCATCTGGATCTTCACCCTCAAGCCAGAATAATACTGTGAATTTCATATATCCACCAGCTTCAATTCTATAAGGGTCGTTTGCAAATACTGTACCAGATGAGCTACCAATCTTTGAAAAACCTTGTAATGGAGCTAAATCATCATTATAACCATGATGTAAGTAATAATCCTTAGAATCTTCATAATCATTAAAATCTGTTTTATCAGAATATTCTCTTGTCATATCCTCAGGCTTATAATAAATTCTTGCCTTTGTAGAATTCTCTTCAGTACCTTGAGTAAAGATCATAATTCTAGAGATTTCATCACAATAATGAGAAACATTATTATATGTCATTGATGCTTTATACTGAACTGATGTATTATCAGTTGAAGTATTAACAACATAGAATGAGTATGCATATAATGATCTACCAGTTACACCTAAATCCAATAAAGTTGTGTAGTATGTAATATTTGGATCATATGAAGCATTTGAATCAACTTTAGTAAAGAAGTAATCATCTACTTCACCGTTTGCATCATAAGATACTATTTCTTTAACATATAATACATCTTTATGTTCTTCAAATTCTTGTTCATTTTGTACATCGGCATCAACATAATCTGCTGAATCACCTAACCATCTACCCATATGAGATGAAATAGATGTTAATGTTGAGTACTTATTATTATCTAAGAAGTACTGAGGATTATAGTCTGACATATTATCTGCGCCTTCAGCAGTTAATTTAGACTTTAGACTTGGTGCAACACCATTAGGATTATCTAATGTAATAGAAATTGACTTATTTAAGTTACCATCTTGAACCTGAATAACGAAAGTTCCTGCTTCTTGACCTAAAAGCATTGCGATAATGATTATTGCAGATGCTGCGAATAATAAGAAGCATAATGCTATCTTAATCCATTTGTTTTTGAACAAAGATACGAACTTGTTAACTAGCATCAAATCCACCTCCTGTCTAATTATTCCTATATTTTTTTATAGAAAACAAAAAAGTTGCCCTCTTAGTAATACACATTCCAAAGAGCTGGCAACTGGCTGTCCCTAGGGGGACCCTTTAGCTTTGCGTCACAGGATTACTCCTGCTTTGCTTTTTTCTAACTGTATTATAAACGCAACTTATTTCGTTGTCAACAACTTTTTGGACATTGCTGTTATAAAAGAGTAGAAAATATTTCTAACTATTGGACGAAAATTTGTTTTAATTACAAATCCTAGTTAATTATATTCTTTTTTCTACCAATTGCAACAATAAATTGCGTTTATAATGGTTTACATGTGTTAATTACTTATCTTCGTCTAGACTTGCAAGTAAGTCATCGACATCACTAGATACGTCACCAGCTTGTTCTAATCCTTCATTATCATCAGCTTCTACATCAACTGATACATCTTCTTGATTAGCTTCTTCTTGTGCTTCTTCTATAATCTTTCTACTTGCTTCTTGTTCAGCTACAGCCTGCTTTAATAATTCATCTGCAGAAATTCCACCAGCATCGCCATTTGATAATGCATCAATAGCGGCCTTAGCAGCTGCAACTCTTGCTTCTTTTTCTTCACGAGCCTTACGTGCAGCACCATCATCCATGATGTTAAGTAAGTTTTCAGTATCTTCAATAGTAGATACGTCATCAAGTAATACTTGATATTGATGTCTATCAATATATTCTTGGAATCCTTCTTCGCCCATAGGCTTACCATAGAAGTAACCTTGTTCTTGGAAGATATTTTGATCCTTAACATATTTTGCGATTTCAGCTGTTTCAACACCTTCGGCAACAATTGTCTTACCATTATCATTACAGAACTTAACTAAAATTTCAGCAAGTTTTTCTTTCATGAAGTTATTTTCAACATCCTTTAAGAATCCACGACCTAACTTAATAACATCGATTGGAGAACGTTGAATTGCTTGAACTGATTGACCATCAAGCTCAAAGCCATCGACTGCAATCTTGAAACCGAAGTCTCTTAACTTATAAATATTAGTCTTAATAACTGCAATTCTTTCTACAATCATGAAATCGTTGATTTCTAGCATGTAGTTTTCTGGCTTAGCATTCTTCTTTTGAATAGTTTCAATAAATGAGTTTGCTAGATTTGGATCTAGTAACTGTTTTGTTGAAAGGTTTAATGATAATCTTAGAGGTACAGTTGGATATAATTCTAAGTACTTATCATGCATACGAATCATTTCTTCAATACCCCAGTTACCAACCCACTTAATATCTCCTGATTGCTCTAAGATACGTAAGAATGTTGATGGAGCCTGAACACCCTTAGTTGGGTGATTCCAACGCATTAGACATTCTGCGCCAACTAATTGCTTATTAGCTAGGTCAACAATTGGCTGTAAGTATAATACGAATTCCTTCTTTTGGATAGCAGACTTAACTTCCTTATAGTAATTCATGTTATCCATTTCTTCATCTCTAATAGATGCATAGTAATCAGTAAACTTATTACCACCATCACGCTTAGATACATAAGTAGTTAATAATAGATTAGAATATAAATCCTGGAATGTTTCACCAGCAATTGGGAATGTAACAATACCAATTGAAGCTGAAAGTGAAATAGTTTCACCTACTAATACCTGATATGGAGCTTGAATAAGCTCATTAATTTGATTTGCAAGCTTTTCAATTCTATTCTTATTATCTTCATCCTTAATATAAATCATGAATTCATCATTTTCATATCTACATAAAGATGCCTTGTAAGGTAAGGCACGGATAATTCTTGTTGCAGTTTCCTTTAAAATCTGGTCGCAAGTTTCCTTACCAAATACTTCATTTAAATCTGCGAAGCCATCGATATCAACATAAATTAATGTGAAAGCACCGAAACGGTCAATCTTCTTAATATAAGATTCGATATTGTCTTCCATTTGACGACGTGTTACTGCATCCTCAACAATAATTTCTGCTTCTTCCTTTTCTTTATTAATATTATGCTTAATTAATAAGAAGAAAGCATATCCTAAACCTAGTGTACCTAGTATAGCTAAAATAGTTAATAGAATAGCTACACCATCGTTAACTTCTAAAAACATAGTTAACTCCTCCTATCTACTTTCTTGTGTTGTACTTATCGATAAGCTTAATAGCTTCATCGAAAGGCATAGCCTTACCATATAAGTAACCCTGAATTGTTCTACAACCCATCTTTCTAACCATATCTGCTTGTTCTTGTGTTTCAACACCTTCACATACAGTACCTAAAGAAAGACCATTTGCAAGATCACATAGAGCCTTAATAATAATCTGACTTGTCTTATTAGTTTCAACATATTTTGTGAATTCCTTATCAATCTTGATTGTATCAACAGGTAAATCCTTTAAATAAAGCATTGAAGAATAACCTGTACAGAAATCATCTAGGTGGATATGGAATCCTTTTTCTCTTAATAATTTTAATTTTTCATTAACAAGATTGAAGTTACCCATTAATAGAGTTTCTGTGATTTCAATCGCAACAGAGCCTTCCTTTAGCTCAAGTGCATTAAATTCATCTATTAGCTGTTGAACAAATCCTGTTTGTAATAACTGAATTGGAGATACGTTAACTGAAACATGTGTTCCATAAGGTTCTAGCTTCTTAGCAAGCTTAAATGATTCAGTAATAACGAAACGACCGATATCAAGCATGTGTCCTCTTTGTTCAGCAACCTCAATGAATGCCTGAGGAGACTTTCCTTGATATTTAGGGTTCTGCCAACGAATTAATGCTTCGAAGCCTGAAATAATATTCTTTTGAATATCAAATTGAGGCTGTAGATACATTTCGAATTCGTTATTTAATAAACCTGCTTCAATATCCTTTTCCATTTCATCAGCCTGAAGAATGATTTCATCCATTCTTGGCTCATAGAATACATATGGCTTAGAAGATAATTGCTTGATGTTACGATATGCAAGGTCAAGCTTTGTTCTAATTTCATCATAAGTAATCTTCTTAGAATCTTCTCTTTCTAAGTCAGTTCTCTTATAGTTAAAAATAACAACATGTGCAGATACTGCAACATTATTTTGCTTAATAGGGAATGGCTTTTCAAGTTCGCCTAATATTGCATTAATCCTTTCTTCAATTTCAGTAGTTGAAGTATTAGGCTGAACAATAATGAATTTAGCATCAGTAACATGATAAATATCAAAACCATCATAATGTGCTTTTAATAATTCTAAGATCTTATTTAATAAGATATTAAAGTTTGTACGACCAAATACTGAAATAATTTCATCATATTTATCTAAGTCGTATTCAACGAATGCAACATCATAAGCTAAATTATTTTCCAAAATAGTTTCATATTGGTTTGCAAGCATGAAGCCATTTGGACACTTAGTATATTCATTCTTACCACTCATTTCCTCTAAGTGTACTCTTCTTCTATAATCAGAAGTAATTTCAGTACCCATTAGGTAATATGAATCAGAAATGAATAATGGTGTTAATGTTAAATAGTGGATATCAGACTCACCCATTGGGTCTGTATCTATTTCACATGTGAAATTCTTATTCTTCTTAATAGTTGCTAAAATTGGTTGATTTGTTTCAACATCAATAAATTCACTAACTGTTGATAATGGTTGAATACCATACATTTGCTTAAATGTCTTATTTGTGAAAATAACATTACCATTTGGATCAATTCTAATAACGATTGCTGAAGTTTTTTCTGTAGCCTTACGGTCTGCACGTAATAACTGAGAAGCTCTTCTACAACCTAATACTAGAATTACAAGCATTGCAATCATAACTACTACACCAGCAATAAAGAAAATTAATGCTTGTCCTAAAATCCAAGATGAGCCTAGGATTGCGTTAGTAGTTGGAATTAAAACCATTAAATAACAATCTGCAGTTGAAGAATCACCAGTTGAAACAAATGATTTTAATGAAACAGCTTGGTTGCTATCATTAACATATTGTAGATTTAATGATGCAACACTATATTCAACTCCACCATATGAAATGATATGGTTGATTGCATTAGTGTATTTAACATTTGAAACCTCTATATCAGTATAATATGACTGATAAGCAGTTGATAAATCGTCTAATGTAGAAACATCAAATCCAGCTGATTTAAAGCTTACATTTGTTGCACTACTACCTTCATACATAATAAATCCATAACCAGAGGCAGTATTAATTGAAGAATTATTAATAAAATAAGCTAAAGGAATTCTTACAGTTAAATACTTTGACTTAGATAATGATGGTACTAAATATTCACCTTCACTATCCTTATTCTCTCTTGAGAAATAAATATAATATGTTGTATCAGGTCTATCTGATGTATCTACTGGGTTAATAGTAGATTCACGTGCAATATAAATTCTATATTCATCACCAAAATCAGTATATCTAGTATTATATGTAGATTGATTTGGTGCAATTTCATATTTATATACTGAATCTGAATCTAATTCTTCAATATTATCACCAAGATAAATATATTCAACTAGTTCTTCTTTAGTTAAACCAGCGAATTCAACATATTCACTTTTAATTTCTCCAGCAAGTCTATCATTGTATCCTAATGATACCTCTAATGCAATTTTATTCATTGACTGCTGAATAAGACCACTTCTAATAGAAAGATAATAAGTTAGTGATACAGCTGCATATGATAAAATTAATATGATAGATGCTAAAATATACCATTTTAAATCTCTTAATCTCACAGGCCGAACCTCCCCCGCTCTAATTAATTTTTTATAATAATTATAATATTATTTTTTAAACTAAATGCGCAAAAAAGCACATATATATATAATCTTTTATGATTATTATAAACTATTTTTATCTGTAAAGCAATTAAATCTATTACTAATAAAAAGAAGGATGTCGTTACATCCTTTTTTATTAAATACGATTATTAAGCGCCAATTTTCTTAATTTCGTTGAAATTTAATTCAGTTGGTGTAGCACGACCGAACATTTCAACTAATACTGTTACAATTTGCTTTTCCATATTGATTGCTGAAATCTCTGCGATTTGATCACGATATAATCCGTTTAATACAACAACCTTTTCACCAACTCTGAAATCGAAAGTAGGCTTTTCCTTCATACCAATTGTTTCAAGAACCTGATTCATTTCTTCAACTGGTACTGGTACTGGTTTAGTACCATTTCCTGAAGAACCTAAGATACCTGCAACGTTTGGTGTATTTCTTAAATTGAACCATGTTTCATCATCCATGTTTCCTGTTTCATCAACTTCAACTTCAACGAAAACATATGATGGGAATAATTTAGAAAGCTTATGCTTTTCTTTACCATTCTTATCAATTGAAATTTCTTCCTTATCTGGAGCTAAAACCTGGAATACCTTATCTTCCATGTTTAATGTATGAATTCTTCTTTCTACATTTTCCTTAACTTTATTTTCAAATCCAGAATATGCACTTAAAATAAACCATCTTCTCATAATATCTTGACCCCTTTTTAGTCTAATACTCTAATAATATTTGCTAATAAACCTGAAATTAAATAATTAAATAATAAAATCATTAATACCATAATAGTCATGAAGATAAATACTCTTGCTGCATCAGCTAAGAACTTAGGTAATGTTAACCAAGTTATCTTCTTAAATTCAGGAAGTGCTGGCTTGAAGAATGGCCATAATGAATATAATAATGCCACACCTGCAAAGCCAATTAAAATCCATGCTAAGACATTTGGATGATTACCAACTAAAGGGAAATCCTCTTTTACAACTAATGCACCATTAAGGATTAAAAATCCAAGTACTAATGTGATAATAGATACTGCAACGAATAAGTAGTTTTCCCACTTATGCTCAGTCTTTAGGTATTCAGCTATTCTATAGAATCCTAGCTGTCCTTCCTTTTCTTCCTTCTTTTCAATTGATTTCTTTATTTTCTTTTCTACATCTGCTTTAATTTTTTCATCTTCAGTAACTTCTTTTTCTGAAGTCTCTTCTAAAGCATTTTCTTCTTGTTCTAAATCTTTTTCTTCCTTAGACATGATTTAACCCCTTTTATCTTGTTTCCTTGTGTATTGTATATTTATTACAATGAGGACAATATTTCTTCATTTCAAGTCTTTCTGTTTGTTTTGAAGCATTCTTAGTAGTTTCATAATTTCTTGCTAAGCATTCTTCACATACAAGTATTACTTTAACACGCATATTATACCTCCTTATAATTAAACGCAAATAAAAAAACCTTATTTTAAGGCTCACGTAAATTTTATACTAAATTAGTATACTAGTCAATATGAAAAAACGTGAAACAACTTTTTCTATAATTCTATTTTCTTACATAAAGATAAATCTATTATTGTATCTATATCTTTAAATGTAAATTTATCAATAACTTTTACATCATGATATCCATCTACTAATTTAATAGATATAGTATCACCTATATTATATTTATTTATATCGTCAACCATATATGTTAGCTTAGTATTAGAGTTATCCACAATTACTCTTATGAAGTTATATATATTATATATATTATTAATAGGATGGCTTGTATCATTTTTGAATGATATTTCATCAAATAATATCTCACAGAAATTGTGGAAGCTTTGGAATTTTAATCCTCCATCTATTTCCTTAACAAATCTTATATCCATATCAATATCATCACTAAAAACAAAATCATTTCTATGGATAATAATATCTCCTTCTAAATCAAATGTTAACTTATTCTTAAGCTCTGATTTATAAAACTTTGGCATAGAAACTAAAGCCTCTTCACCCTTAGGTAAGCTTAATGTGACATGGAATCTATCCTTCTTCTTATTAAGTCTACCCTTCATTCTAACAGTAGAATTACAATTATTAATAAAATTAATAATATCAAGTGGCATTCTATATTTAGCTTTATTTTCTTCATATTTAATATAATGCTTATATAGATTAAGATAATATATAATATCTCCTCTTACATAATCATCACCATAATACCCTTCAGTCTTTCTTTCATTAACTGCATATTCTGCCTTAAGTAAATAGCTTAATGCTTCTATTCTTTCTTCTTCAGTTTGATTTATTGGGTCCTTAAATATTGAAAGTCTTAGACAAGCATCACCAAATGAATTAGAAAATATATTATTGTTTGCGTCAATAATAAATTCATTATATAAATCCATTAATAATTTATATGAATTACTTAAATTCTTTTTAACACCTAATCCATCATGTAACATATCAGATATCATATATCTTGCTTCTGTATTAGAAGAAAGTAGACCTATACTAAAATGATAAAATGCTTCTTTATAATCCCTTTTAACACCATATCCATTAAAATACATATATCCTAATGTTACTTGATACATTGAATTATCACTAATTGATGCTAAATGCTCCATTGTTTCTTTAACTATATTAAAGTCACAATTATATAATTTTGTATCACCATAATGCATATATCCATAAATATATAATGCTTTTTCATTATCTGATTTAATTAATAAATCTATTCTTTTTCTAATTAGTGGAATATCTGAATCTTTAATATCTATAAGCTTTTTATCCATTTGGCTAACTATATAATTTAAGAATTCAACATCATTAAATGATTCAATTAAATTAAATGATTCCTTAGATATATTATTTAATATATCATTTAACATATTATTAAATATCTCTCTATTATCTTTTTTCCCATCAACAGTTAGCTTATATAATTCATTAAATACCATATCTATATATTTATTAATATCAATACTAAGATCTAAATTTATGATCTCAGTAAATGCTAAATAAAAAAATGGATATAATTCATATGAAAGATCATTATATGTAATTAAATCTTTAATTAATCCTATATATTCATCCTTAGATGGATTATAATCATTATCTAATTCAATTATATCTAAATATAATCCTGGATAATAATCTTTATTAAATTTAAATAAATCTTTAATATCCATGTTCTCTCCTTTTTAAAAAATGACACTAAAGTGTCATTAATTAGAAATATTATAATATTTAAGCTTTAATTCCTTTTTTACATCCTCATATAAAGCTAATGCCTTCTTATAAGGAATATCATAAATAGTTGCATATTGTCTAATTGATGTATCACCTATGATACATAAATCAAACATATTAATTTTATCGTCCTCAAAAAAGAAATCTCTACCCTTAAAGTTTTTATATGTAGATTCTATATCTATATAATATGGATCTTCTTCTAATATAGGCATATTGTAATATTCATCCTTTATTAGCTTATAAAAGCATCTTCTCAATGAAATTATGAAATATGAATAGAAACAACAATTCATATTATCATTATATTTTTCAACACATTTCATGAATATTAAATAGCCTTCTTGGATTAAATCATCCTTTTTATCAGAAAATCCAATTAATGTAGTTGCAAGCTTTTTTATTAGGGGTTCGTATTTTTTTATCATAAATACTAAGGCAGCTTCGCTACCTTCCCTTATATAATAAATTAATTCATAATCATTATAATTTTTAAAATCTAGCATTAGTAATTCTTTAAATCATTAAGTACAATACCTGCAGAAACACTTGCGTTTAAGGAATTAACATGTCCAACCATTGGGATTTGTAATAAGAAATCTGATTGCTTCACTAATGTTTTTGACATACCAAATCCTTCACTACCAATAATAACTGCAAGGCTTAGATTTTTATCTATGTCTTTAGCAAGAGTAGTTCCTGTTGCATCAGTACCAACAATCCAATATCCCATATCCTTTAAGCTTTGTACTGCAGTAAGTAAGCTATTTACGTACATTATAGGTGTATATTCAATTGCGCCAGTAGATACGTGTGCAACAACCTCTGTTACTCTAACACTTCTATTGTTAGGTAAAATTATTAAATCATACCCAAACGCATCAACACTACGAATGATTGCACCGAAATTATGTGGGTCTTGTACACCATCTAAGATTAATATTCTACCTTTATCCTTCTTAAATTTATTTAAATCTTCTATAGAATAAATCTTATAATCCTCTCTAAATGCAACATAGCCTTGATTGTCTTTATATTTAGAATCAAGCTTAGTTTTTTCTACAATCTCAAATTTAACACCATTCTTTTTTAATATATCAATGATGTTCTTATCCTTTTTTGATTGTAGATCAGAAATTAAAACCTTATCTAGTTTTGATTTAGCACGTAGTGCCTCATATACACAATTTTTTCCGAAAATAGTTATCATTTTAATTCTCCTAAGTATCGTTATTATTATACAATAAATAAAAAAAATTTTAAACTAAAAAAGCCACTTTCAAAGTGGCTTTATATTAGAATATCTTTTCATCCTCATCTTCATCATCTTTTTTAGATTGAGAGTTAATATCATCATTTATTGCGCCCTTATTAATTAATGTCTTAATTGAAATAAAGAATTTTACAATAGATGGTATCATTTGCTGGAATAGCTTAATGGTATATGGTGCCATGAAGCATAGCATTAAAAGTAGGATGAAATATTGGATATTT
>JAEELJ010000062.1 GCA_016288855.1 Acholeplasmatales bacterium | reverse complement strand
AGGGCTATATTATAAGCACTTCTACATTTTTTAGATAAAAATCTATAAATAAAGAATTCACCATTGGTAGATTTAAGCTTTTGTTTTAGAACTTTATATTGCTTCATCGTTTTATTCCTCCTTTCATTTTTATTATATCATATATGATATAATAAATTAATAATTGGAATTTCCTAATAAATAAAAAAATGCACATCAAATGTGCATTTCTTTATTATTTATGACTCATTAATTCCATTTCTAGTAAAGTAGCTAAATACATTACAAGTGCAATTTCATTATCTTGCCATATTCTTGTGATTTGGTTTTCACAAATTATGAAATATCCATAGCATCTTCCATATGTTTTAAGCTTAGCAATAATCACGCTTTGGATTCCTCTTTCATTAACCCAGTCCCTAAACTTTGAATCGCTTTCTTTATACTTAGTTAATGGAGTTTCATAAAAAATAGTATCCCCTCTTAAAATCATCTCTAGATGTGGCTCAAAATAATTTACAGCCATCTTTTCGTCATCATTATAGTTAGTGATATATGTTCTTTCATCTGTTAAGAAATATACTCTAGAGCAATGTAGATGAGAATAGATATAATCTACAGTTGATTTGATGATATGCTTTTTCCCCTTATCGATATCAAATAATCTTTTAATTGAATTAAACGTATTTATTAAAGAACCTTCTACTTTTTCATGAACTACAATATCCTTATGCTTTGATTCTACATAAATGATATAGCAGTTTCTCCCCTTTAACTTCCCTCTATATAAAGCTTTATCAGCTTTATTAAAAACTCCCTCATAGGATGTTTCATCCTT
Source organism: Acholeplasmatales bacterium (assembly GCA_016288855.1). Classification (GTDB taxonomy): domain Bacteria; phylum Bacillota_I; class Bacilli_A; order Acholeplasmatales; family Anaeroplasmataceae; genus Anaeroplasma. The sequence continues at coordinate 6,937 of JAEELJ010000062.1, read as the reverse complement.
AGGGAATGAAGCGCATCCTAGTGTTGCAGTACAATATATGTCTCTTAAGCCATCATTATAATATCTTCTAAAAATTTTATTTCTTTCATATAATGATTCTAAGTGTTTATGTACATCATCATATTCAGTGACATTTGGCATAAGAAGTAGGAATTCATCCCCACCATACCTACCAACATATGTTTGGATATAACAGAACTTCTTTAAGGCTTGTCCAATGCTTTCTAATATGAAGTCACCCGATAGATGACCAAAAGAGTCATTTACCTGTTTGAAGTTATCTAAATCTAATATCATCATTGTGAATGGAATTTTATCATTAACATGACCTTCAGCAATCTTCATTATTGCTGTTCTAGAAAATACTTTAGTAAGTGGATCTATTGCGATATCAGGATTTACATCTATTAAATATTTTACATCAACATAATCATTTTCCATGTAATTACCTCCTTTACAAATAAAAAATGGCTCTTTAGCAAAAAACTAAAGAACCCATTAAGTAACATAATAAGTGCAACTGGCTGCCAGCGAAGGCCCTTTAGCTTTGCGTCATACAGTTTCCCGTATTTTGCCGAATTATTTTATTATCTAAATATTAATATATTTCTTTATAAATGTCAAATTTCAAACTTTTGATAACGTTTTTTCTGAAACAAAAATTAACATATGAATAAATGTGTTAATATTTTTATAATTGTGTTAAAATATAAATATAAGAATTACATTGTTAAATATTAATATAGGGTAGTTTATTGTTGATAGTAAAATTTATTAATATTAGCAATTTCTTTTACATACTACGAAAGGAGGAATTAATTATGAGTTTTTATAAGGATGGTAAAACTATTTTAGAATCAATTAATGGTAAATCTAATTTAACTGAGGTAGTAGTAAGAAGTGTTGATGCTTCAGTAGAAAAGCATGTACCTGTAGTAGAAATTTCAGGTAATGTTGTTACAGTTACAGTAGGTTCAGTGATTCATCCAATGGAAGAAGTACACTATATTGAATTTATTGAAATAGAAACAACAAAAGGAATTCAAAGAAAGAATCTTAAGCCTAATGAAGAACCAAAGGCAAGATTTGTTTTATGTGATGAAGAATATGTTAAAGCCTATGCATATTGCAATCTACATGGAATGTGGGATTCTAAATAGAATAATGCTTAATTTAAGAATAAACTAAAAAGGACAGATTCAAGTTGAATTTGTCCTTTTGCTTTAAAATTCATGAATTATTATTTAGGCAACCAATTATGTTTTAAAGATGCTTTTTTATAGAATAGGTCTTTTGAAATAACCTCTAGTATTTAATTCCTTATCAAATTGATTCTTTTTACCGTTTAAGGAATTTCTAAATTGAGTTATTGTTTTTGTTACCTCATCTTTTCCTTCAACTGTAAAATCTAATCTAATACGCTTTATAAGCTTAGTAATTTTATCTAAATCATCAACTAGATTTAATGGCTTTTCATTTATTATATGAGTTATACAATTATCACTATATAATAAGAATTTAGAATATTCATCTTTTAAATAATATGAATGCTCATGGCATTTACCACATTCCTTATATTTTCTTAAAGGACAATATTTCATGGTCATTAGGTTTTCTCTACCATAACAAACTATTTCTAGTGGTGCATTAAAGCCATATTTATTTTTAAAAGAAGAAGTTATTTCCTTCATTAAATCATAATCAGTTTCTAATGATAATGTTACATATCTTGCGCCTTGCTTCAATAGGTTATAGATTGCTTCACTATTAATAGCATTAAAGCTATAATCTGCAGTAATAGTTTTATTTTGGTAATTATATATTGCGCCATAATTACCTGCAAGAATATAGTCTTCATCTATATCATTATATTTTGCATCAACATATGGGATATAGTTATTATAATAAATAGTTTTTATTCCTAATTCCTTTAATGCATCATATTGTTCCTTAGTTCTACATTTACATACTAACTCAATATCTGAATCATCAAATGATAAAGTATTATTATCTTCACCTAAATTAAGAATTCTCTTGTTTTGATAGAAATCCTCAATAGAAGAAATAAGCTTTCTTCTTACTTCATTTATATCCTTTATAACCATGAAGCAATCATTTGCTAGATTAAATTCTATATCATCTAAATAGAATGATGTTTCAGCTAATTTATTTAATTGCTTAAATAGATCATCTTTAGTAAGTGGTCTATTTTTAGATTCTTGGATTAATGAATCTGATTTAGCTTCAAATGTATGATTATCTATTGTAACTCTTAGAGTTAGTGGAGAAGATATTTTACCATAGGCTTTAATTATAATTGGCTTTTTAAATTTGTTATCTATAGATAAGTCTATATTTGCATCCATTACTTTATATATCTTAGAGCCAATTGGCTTTTTATTAAATATATTTAAATAACAAATTGAAGAAGAAGAGGATTCCTCTTTCTTTTTTTCGTTAAGTATTTTATCTATAGTAAAATAATAATCCTCTTTATCTTCAATTCTTACTCTATCCTTTAAAGATAATTTTCTTTCTAATTTAACTTTTGTTAAATTATTTTCATATCCTATTATCTTACCAATGTATGCACCTTCATTAGTTCTTTTTGAAGGATCAACAATATAGCCTTTATCTTCTCCAAAAATAAAGCCTTTTGTATATGTTCTATGAAATACATTATCAAGTATAGGATTATATGAATCATTATCTAGCTTTTTTCTTAATTCACTAGTTACTGTTTTAACGTAATCTTCTGATTTCATTCTTCCTTCTATTTTTAAAGAATCTATACCAATGCTTTGTAATTTATTTAAGTTTGATGAAGTATTTAGATCCTTCATAGATAGGTGATATCCAAAATCTTGGAATAATTTATCATCCTTATATATTTGATATAATCTTCTACAGTTTTGGCTACAGCGACCTCTATTACCACTTCTTAATGATAATAAAGAAGAGAATAGGCATCCACCAGAATAAGAAACACATAAAGCACCATATCCGAATATTTCTAATGGCATAGTTGAATTTTCTTTAATGTATTTTATTTCTTCATAAGTGTTTTCTCTTGCTAAAACACATCTTTTAGCACCAAGTGTTTCAAAGAATCTAACGTCATTTAAATCCTTTAGACCTGATTGTGTAGATATATGACATTCCATTTCAGGTAGGTTATTAATTATATGATTTACTAATGCAAAGTCAGTTGTAATAACGCCATCTACACCTAATTCATATAATGTATTTAAATAATTTTTAGCATCCTCTAATTCATTTTCTTTAATTATAGTATTTGCAGTAACATAAATCTTTTTATTTAATTCATGCGCAAGTATTAATGCTTTTTTTAATTCATCTAATGTTAAATTTTTTGCATAAGCACGAGCACCAAATCTTTCTGTTGCAAGATATATTGCATCTGCACCATTATATAGTGCCTGCTTAAAGCATTCAAATGAACCTGCTGGAGCAAGTAATTCAGTCTTCATAAAAATCACCTTGACTAATTATATCACAATATTTATAAAACAATTCTTATTAATTTAAATTTATGTTAATAAGTGAAGTAAAAGTTCACACTTTAGTTTGAAATGTTGATAAAAAACATCAGTTAAGAATGGTCGATTCTTAGGTTTTTTTGTTCGCACGAAAAACAATTTCTTTAATGGAAGGAGGTAAAAATTTTAATTATACTTGTTCAATGAGGACAAGTTTTAAATCAAAATTAGTATATAATTATGAATTTTAAAATACTAGATAAAAAGACATAATAAATTAAAAAAATAAATAAGTATTATTAATCGTTACTAAAAAAGTATATTTAAAAATCAAGGAGGAAATAACAATGGATGATATAGTAAAAGTATGCCCAATATGTGGTAAAGTAATGAAAAATAAAAATAGTGAAAGTAATAAATTTGATAATTATGATTTAGAAGAATTTGAGTTAAGTATAAGAGAAGTATATAAAGAAGATTTAAAAAGAGAATTAAGTGAAGATTCTTTTGATAGATTAGTTAAATATAATTTTTTAGATGATGCAGTAGATATGATATCTTCCCCTATATGGTCAAATGTTAAATTGATAAATTGGGGAAGATTGTATAATTATGAAATTGTTGGTATGATTTCTCAAAGCCTTTCGGATTTTAATGAAAATATTAGTGTTAAAATTATAAGTGAGAATGTTCCTAATAATTGCTTAATTTGTTTATCAATGACAGGTGGAATTTCAATGAAATTAGTTGATGAAATCTCGGATAAAATGAAAGCTAAATATCCAAATATATCTGTTTCTATAAGTGCATGTGTTGTACCTAATATTGAATTCAATAAAGTTCAAGCGATATTGTTCTATAATGATAAATTACAAGAATCTTAAAATTAAATAATATATGTAGCATATCCCTAAGAGCAAGAAAACTCTTAGGGATTTTTTGCTCGCATGAAAAACAATTTCTCTAGTGGAAAGGAGATAAAAAATTTGGTATTGCCTGTTCGGAGCGAACAAGATTAACATCAAATTAGATGAAGACTTATGAATGAAAAAACACTAGAGAAAGTAACAGGATTAAGTAGAAGACAAATTATTATGCTTCAAAAAACTGTTATTGAAAGGAAAAACAAAATAGTAGTTGGAATAAGTTACGATTATTCAGAAGATGAAGTTGAAGAATTTTTGCTAGCTAAATTCTTTAAGGACTGTGGTTATACTTATCCTGAAATAAAAGTTGAAATGATGAAGTATAAGTGTAACAAAGAAGAAGTTTTAGATAGTGCTATATCTAAAATGGAAGTTAGATTACATAAATTAGAATCAAATATTGAAATAGCAAAAAAGTTAAAGAAAAAGGAGAAATAACAATGAGAAAAATTAGATTATTTATGGGGACTTTAATGTTGGTATCTTCATTAACATTAATGAGTTGTGGAATTTTAGAAGATGATATTGTGAACACAACATCAAAAACTACTACAACTAAAACGCAACAAACAAGCGATAAAGATGTTACGACAACTACTGGAAATATTAGTACTACTTCATTGAGTACAACTATTTCTACAACAACACAAAATACAGTTAGATATGAAGTTGGAACATCAGAAGTAACACAATGGACTGATAGCCTAAGTTCAAAATGGATAAAAGTAGCAGTACCTATTACAAATACTGGAACTACAGACTTATATTTAGATGATTGCTCAATCGATATTGAATCATCATCTGGGACATTGTTAAAAACTATGTCTTACGTTAATGGTTATCCAGAATACATTAAACCAGGTGAAACTGGATATTATTATGATGAAACAACAGTTGATTTTACTGAAACTAATGTGGTAGCAGTACCTAATGTTCAAGTTGAAAAAGCAACAAATGATGTAATTAGATACGATGTAACTGAAGTTACAATTAGTTCAGATACCTATAATGGAGTTAAGGTTATGGGTAGAGTACAAAATAACACTTCTAAAAAAGGTACAATGGTAGTTGTTGCTGCAAATTTATTTGATTCTAATGGAAAGCTAATATGTAATTGTTTTACTTATTTGGAAAATGATTTAAATTCAGGCTCAAAAGTAGGATTTAGTATGACACCATTTGCATATACTAAAGTTATACCATCTGATGTAGCAAGCTATGAAGTATATGCATATCCAACACAATTTAATTTAAACTGGTAATTGACACTATAACGAATCCCTAGGAAAGAAAAATTCTTAGGGATTTTTTGTTTTTGTTAATTAAAATATGATAAAATGTAGTTGAGCAAACGGTTCAATGGTCTTTAATATTTTCGAAGAAGTGATGCAAGAACATCAACTACAACTGATATTTACGCTTATTCATTAGGATCTAATGATAAAGAAGCTGCAGATAAGCTTGGAGATTTATTTAATAAGAATGATTATAAAATAGATATTGAAGAAGAATCAAAACAAATAAATGATGATGTATCTGATTTTAGGAAAGTAAAAGAAGAAATGACTAAACTAGGTTTCACAGATTATGATGAATACTTAGATTATCTTGAATTCAAGAAAATACAACAATCACGTAGAGGAGTTTAAAAGGCTTATCTTTTTAAATTAGATAAATAAGTATTTTAAGTATTTTTTAAGTATTTTTAAAAAAACATATTGATAATAAAGAAAACTTATGTTAATATTAAGCGAAACAAGGAGGATAATAATTATGAATTATGAGAAAATTATTTTAGAATTATTAGATCGAATTCAAACTTTGGAAGAGAAAGTCGAAATATTAGAGAAAAATAGTGGCTCAAATAATGTTACAAATTTGAATTATTCATCTGATAGAAAAGTATCATTAACACAAAGAGCAAGAGATTATATAGCTGAATGCAAAAAGCAAGCTAAAAAAGAAGGAAAATCAGAAATCACACTTTTATGTAATGATATTCAAATTGCACTTGGAGTTACAAACAGAACTCCATGTATTTGTACAGCAATGTATGACGCTATGAAAGGTGAAGACGAGGTTTTATCTGCTCCTCCAAGTGGGAAATCAACAACTGTATTGGTTAAGTATTATTTAAATGAAGAAGATTAGATATAATTAATACTAGACAAAAATAAACCGCCTCATTTGAGACGGTTTTATCTTTCAATATGGCGTTCCCGACCTGATTCGAACAGGCGGCCTATGACTTAGGAGGTCATTGCTCCATCCAGCTGAGCTACGGGAACATATTAATTTAAACGTATAGAAACAAACCCTTACAGGTATAATTCTTATACATCTATGGTGTCTAAAATGGTGTCTAAAACCAAATTTAGAGGTTAAAATTGTTAAAAAATGGCTTAGTTACTTACTCATAGCCCGTATAAGAATTAGTCTTAGGAGGGGAACGCTCTGTACAACTGAGCTATAAGTGCATATATTAGAGGGAGAATGCTCTCCCTCTTTGTT
>JAEELJ010000061.1 GCA_016288855.1 Acholeplasmatales bacterium | reverse complement strand
AGGGCTATATTATAAGCACTTCTACATTTTTTAGATAAAAATCTATAAATAAAGAATTCACCATTGGTAGATTTAAGCTTTTGTTTTAGAACTTTATATTGCTTCATCGTTTTATTCCTCCTTTCATTTTTATTATATCATTTATGATATAATAAAATAATTGGAATTTCCTAATAAATAAAAAAGGAGCTTTTAAAAAACCTAGATTTTTAGTACTTAGATTTTAGAGTAACAGCTCCTTATATAACAATTATTATTTTAATTCATTCTTATGTATTAAACCTAAATTAACATGACAATATCCATTAGGATTCTTATCTAAATAATCCTGATGATATTCTTCGGCATTATAAAAGTTTAATAATGGTAATACTTCAATCTTATAATTTGGTTCTAATACATTGTTGAAATAATTCTTTATTATATCCTTTTCTTTTTCATCAGTATAATAAATACCACTTCTATACTGTTGTCCCATATCCTCACCTTGCTTATTAATTGAATATGGATCAACAAATCTTAAGAAATGCTCTAAAATCTTTTCTAAAGAAATAATACTATCATCATATTTCAATTTTAATGTTTCAGCATGTGAAGCTAGATGATGCTTTACTTCTTCATATGTTGGATTTTCTTTATCTCCATTAGCATATCCTACCTCAGTATCAAGTATTCCTTTAAGCTTTTTATAATACATTTCTACTCCCCAAAAGCAGCCACCTGCAATATATATAATTTTTTCCATTATAATACCCCTTCTTATATAATTGTGATTTTAAAATCACAATCTAATTATACATTAAATTTAAAAAAATACATTAAATAACAAGAAAAGATAGATTTTTTTATAAATCTATCCTTTGTAAATGAAAATATATATTTTTATTAAGAATCAAAGAAATTATTACCGTCATTTGTAATAAGACGCTTTGTCTTTGGATATTCAAATATTAAATGGTTATTCTTATTTTCTATTAAATAATCAGCGAATTCCTTTGCATACCACTTAGCCATTCTTAGATTATGTAATAAATAATTACCACAGTTCTCTTCTGTTGCGCCAGGAACCTCATCATACTTTTCTACTTCTTTAAAAGAATCTAAGATTAATTGATATATTTCTTCAGGCTTTCTGTTCCCTTTTAAAATTAAATAGAATCCTGTAAGACAACCCATAGGGCCCCAATATATTACTTCATTCTTCCATTCAGGATTATTTCTTAAGAATGTTGCAATGATATGCTCTAGTGAATGCATTGCTGAAACATCAATCACAGGCTCTCTATTAGGTCTTTTTAATCTTATATCATATGTTGTTGCCTTACTACCATTAATATCATCAACTCTACTTACAAATATACCTGGAATAATATATCTATGATCTATTGAAAAGCTTTCTATTAAATCCATTTTAAATACCTCTTTTTCTAAATTATATAATCTTATTTCCTAATAACTTTTTAAATTCTTCTAAATCTTTTTCATTAAAAGCTGTTCTTTTAATTGGAAATGCTCTTAATCTATTAATATATAAATATATAAAATTCGTTGAAATTACAACTTTCTTTAACATTTCATATTTAATATTATTATTAGATTCTGCAGTAGTTATTTTTTCATTAACTAAAAAACTATCCTCATTAAAAGTAAAAGTATATTCTACTCCATCCTTTAATGCAGGATTTTCTTTTATTAATCTTTTCTTAAAGCTTTTTGGTCTCATTAATAATAACATTAAACTACAAAATATTATAAAGAACGTAGATATTCCAAGTAGTGTAGTCCATATAGAACTATCATTATATAACATCATAGTAATTGATAAAACAAAACCTATAATGCCAATAATTATTAATATTATTGAAGATACCTTATATGCTTTCTTTGATTCATAATTTGCATTCGCAAGCTCTTCTAAACTTAAATTACTTCTTACTTCTAACATTTTAAAACTCCCATTTATTATTCAATAATTCCTCCACCAACAACAATATCATCTAAATAGATTACTGCAGATTGACCTGGTGTTGGGCTTTTGATTGGCTCATCAAATATAATTCTTATTTTTTCACCTAAGTTATATAATGTTGCTTTATTATCTTTTCCTTGATATCTAACTCTAACATTAAATCTAGAGCCATCGTCTATTTTATCAAATAATAATAAATTTACATCAGTTATAACAATTTCTTTTTTATATAATTCTTTTTCTGTACCAACAATTAAATTATTCTTATTAAAATCAAATCCTAATACAAATAAAGGCTCACTATAAGCTATACCTAATCCTTTTCTTTGACCTATTGTATAATTAAATAATCCATTATGCTTACCTAGGATAGTGCCATTACTTAAAATGATATTACCAGGCTTTACTTTAACATAATTATTATTTATTAAATAAGCCTTATAATCCTTATCAGGTATAAAACAAATATCTAAGCTATCCTTCTTTTGTGAAACCCCAAGTGATGCTTCTTTTGCTTTATTTCTTACATCATCTTTACTACTATAATCTTCTAAAGGGAATATAATATGAGATAATGCTTCTTTTTTAATTTGGTATAAGAAATAAGATTGATCTTTAGCTAAATTATTGGCTTTTTTAAGTATATATCTATTATATTTTTCACTATATTCTACTTTAGCATAATGACCAGTTGCGATATATTCATATCCATTTTCTAAAGCAAAATCTAAAAGCTTACCAAATTTAAAATACTTATTACATAAAACACATGGATTAGGTGTCTTACCATTATTATATGATTCATAAAAGTTTTTAATAACTTTTTCTTTAAAATCATCATATAAATCAAAATGATAAAAAGGTATATTTAATGTTTCACATACTGACTTTGCATCAGGATTAATAGTATCTTCTTTTTCAATAAAATTAATATTACATCCAGCTACATCATATCCCATTTCCTTTAAAATTAGACATGAAGTTGCTGAATCAACACCACCAGATATACCAACCATTACCTTTTTCATTTGAATTCACCTCGATACTATTTATAATACCTTTATTATTATAATTGAAATGATAATTAACTACAATAATTGTTAATAATAATGACAATTAAAATAGTGACTGTATAGTTTTTAAGAATAATAACTGTCACTATTTTATTAATAGATGTTCTATTTCATTACTGGATGTTTCAAAACAATTAACAGTTTGAAATGATACTTCAAGTTCATCAGCTTGTTCTTGTTGTGACAAACCTAATAATTCTTAAATCATCTTTATTTCATTAGCAATATTCATACTATTGTCTCTTTCCAACTTTATTATACCAAATGTTATATAGAAGTTTAAAAGTTCTTAATATCAAATGATATCAACAAGTTTATATTAGAATTAAAAAGGAGTCCTTTCGAACTCCTTGAAGGTGCTTAGTTAAATAATGGTGTAATGTAGTATAGCTGGTGCACCTCCACCGATTTTATTCAATCTATTATATTAATTAATAGACACGTATATTTGGGAGTACGTGCAAATTAACACGACTATTCGTGTAATTCTAAGCACCTCCACTCACTTGCTCACTAAATATTTATATAGTATTTGTAAAAATGGTTATCTTCATCGAACAATACAAATCCCGTCTTGTTGAAAATGTGCTGACTTCTTTTGTTAGTTTTTAAGATGCTAGCAACAATTCTAGTTAACTTAAGTTCGTATTTAGCATATTCTAATGCTT
>JAEELJ010000060.1 GCA_016288855.1 Acholeplasmatales bacterium | reverse complement strand
ATTGAAAAGGGATTGGGAATATTTGAGCCTTTTGCAACATTTTTAAAATGGATAATGGGTAATCCTACATTTGTAGCTGAATCTGGTAAGAGTGTTAGCGAGGTAATAATAGAGCAAGGCTCTCAAACCTTTGCATCATCAATGCTATTATTTATATCATTTGTATTTTTATTCGTTTTAACTGGAACAATTCTATTTGTATTAAAGGTTGTTGCAAATGTATTAAGAAAGAATAAAATGATAAAGGTTTTAGATGGTATATTAGGAATATTATTAATGGTTGCGTTATATATTGTTGCATTTGCTGGTATTTTATTCTTTATGAAATTAATAAGAGATGCTGGTGGATGGCAAAGCTATAATGATTTTATTGATACAGATTTACAATTAAATACTAATGTGTTTAGAATTAGTAAAGGAATATATAATGCTAATATTTATGAGCATTTAAAGAATTTTATAGTAGGTTTATTTCATAGATAAGAGTGGGAATTTTTTCCACTTTTATTTTTATAACCCTTATGATATAATCATAATGTATTTTTATATATGAAAGGTAATGAAGGTGATTTTTAATGAAAATTAATCCTAAGCTTTACGCTGTTGCAGATTCTGTAACACCTGTCGAAACTGAAGAATTCGATGGAAGAAAAATAGAAATTTATACTATGGATCAATTCACTGGTATAAGAGAAGAATTTGTTAATGGCAAGGGTGAATTTGCTGTTTGGAGTTCACAAGATGGTACAAATTATAGAGTATTCATTGAAGATGGATACTATAAGGAAGTAAAGGAATTATATGAACAACCTGTTAATAAGATTTGGGTTGATTTCTGGGATACTACTGATAATGTTTCTAAGAAGTTCCAAAGATTCTTTATTTATCCTTTAATGGGTCTTGCTATCGTTTTAGCAATTCTTGCTATTGTATTTGGTTCAATGGCAGGTTCTTCAGCAATTGTTTTCCAGTGGGTTGTTATTGCTTTATTAGTAGCATTATTCATTGCTATGATTGTTGTTAATTACAGAACTAAGAAAGTAATTATGGATGAAAATGTTAAAAGTCGTCAGTTAATCATTGATTTATTTGGTGAAAAGAAATTTGATGAATTAACAGATCGTCAGAAGGCATATATGGATCAATATATGGATAATTTATATGGTCAATCTGAAGAAGCACCTCAAGAAAATTTAGATGCACCAGCAGAAACAGAAGCTACTGATGCAGAAGAAGTTAAGGAAGAAAATAAAGAAGAAGTTGTAGTCGTTAGTGAAAATAACGATGAAGTTAAGGAAGAAAATTCAAATGGTGAAGCTAATGATGTTTCTAATGAAGTAGAAGAAAGTAAGGATGCTGAACTTTTATCAGAATCTGAAGAAACTAAAGAAGAAAATATCTAAGCAATATTAATGAAACATTTGTAGGAGAAATAATAATATTATGAATTCAATTGATACTTTAAGTGTTAATGCGTTACGTGTTGTTGGTGCAAAAATTATTACTAAGGCTAAGAGTGGACATCCAGGAATTGTATTAGGATCTGCTCCAATTGCTCACACTTTATTTACTAGATTTATTAATGTAAATCCTGAAGATGATAAGTGGTTCGATAGAGATCGTTTTGTTTTATCAGCAGGACATGGCTCTTGTTTATTATATGAATTACTAAGTTTATCAGGATTTGGTTTAACAATTGATGATTTATATAATTTCCGTCAAAAGGGTTCTTTAACTCCAGGACATCCTGAATATGGTCATACAAAAGGTGTAGAAATTACTACTGGCCCTTTAGGACAAGGTATTGCTACATCAGTAGGTATGGCAATTGCAGAAAATTATATGGCTGCTAAGTTTAATAAGACTGATATTAAGGTTGTTAACCATTATACATATGTTTTATGTGGTGATGGTGACCTACAAGAAGGTTTAGCGCAAGAAGCAATGTCTTTAGCAGGTCATCTTGCTCTAAATAAGCTTATTGTATTATATGATTCAAATGACGTTCAGCTTGATGGTGATGTAAATCTTGCTAATACTGAAAATGTTAAGGGCAAGGTTGAAGCTATGGGCTGGAATCATATATTAGTTACTGATGGTAATGACTGTGATGCTATTGCTAATGCTATTAATGAAGCTAAGAAGTCTGAATCAAAGCCAACTATGATTGAAATTAAGACAATCATTGGATATGGTGCTCCTAATTCAGGTGATTCATCAGTACATGGAAAGCCAATGCCAGAAGAAGATATTCAAACATTAATTAAGAATTTATCTTATCCATATGGTGAATCAACTGATTTCCCAACAGAAGTAAAGGAATTCTATAAGAAGAACGTTACTGAAAGAGGATATGAGGCTTGTTCATTATGGAATCATAGAATCAATCAATATAGAACTTCTTATCCAAATGAATATGAGGAATTAGAAAAGTTCATGTTTGATGGATTTAATCTTGATAATATTGATGATATTCCAACATGGAATTTAGATCAACAACCTGCAACTCGTGATGTATGTGGTAAGGTATTAGATTATTTATCAACTAAATTACCTAATATTATGGGTGGTTCAGCAGACTTAACTGCATCAACTAAGGTTAAGGGTGCTGATGGAATTTATGGACCAGCTAATACATTAGGTAGAAATATTAAATTTGGTGTTAGAGAGCATGCAATGGCAGCTATTACAAATGGTATTACATTACATGGTGGTATGAGAGGATTCTGTGCAGGATTCTTTGTATTCTCTGATTATTTAAAACCATCTGTTAGACTTGCAGCAATTATGCATTTACCTACAGTATTCATGTTCTCACATGATACAGTTTGTGTTGGTGAAGATGGACCTACACATCAGCCAATTGAACAGTTAACTATGTTCCGTTCAATGCCTAATACAAATGTTATTAGACCAGCTGATGCTAAAGAAATGAGTGCAGCAATGGTATTTGCATTTAAGAATAAGAAAGACCCAGTTGTTATTACATCAACTCGTCAAGGCTTACCTACTTTAGCAGAAACTTCATATGAAGGTTTATCTCGTGGTGCATATGTTGTATATAAGTCAGCTAAAAAGCCTACATATACAATCGTTGCAGCAGGTAGCGAAGTTTCTTTAGCAATTGAAGCTGCAAAGAAACTAGCAGAAGAAAAGATTTATGTTAATGTAGTTTCAATGCCTTCATTCTATTTATTCGAATTACAAAGTGATGAATATAAGAAGTCAGTATTACCTGATAAGTCTAAGACTTTCGCATTAGAAATGGGTTCAACATTATCT
>JAEELJ010000059.1 GCA_016288855.1 Acholeplasmatales bacterium | reverse complement strand
TAGATCAACAAGATGGTATGAGACAGAATATGGAAACAATGATGCAGGTTGCTATCATTTCTCAAACAGTAGGTATGTTAACTGACTCTCGTTCTTTCTTAGCATATCCTCGTCATGAATACTATAGAAGATTATTATGCCAAATGTTAGGTAATTTAGTTGAATCTGGTCAATATCCAGCATCTGAATTAGATACATTAGGTAAGATTGTTGAAGATATTTGCTACAACAACGCTAAGAAGTATTTCGGATTCTAATAATTTAAGGTCGTGTGTTCTACACGACCTTTTCTTTACCTTGATAAAAGTCCATAATTTTAATATAATATAATAGATACTTTTAGTGAGGTGTTTAATATGAAGATTATCGCAAAAGAAGTTGGACAAGATGCTAAAATTATAGATGCAAATACTAATTTTATAAGAATGCTATATCGTCATGGCTATCAAAAACTTAAATTTTCAAATAGATTTGTTATATATGTATCTTATAAGGAAGTAAATGATGATGATAACTTTAATTGTGCATTATCAACTCCTAAATCACCATTACCATTAAATTGCTATGGTACATTCTATGTTAAGAAAAAGATATTATTTTGGAGATTAGATGTTAAGGAAAGTGATTTAACATATATTAATAAATTCATTAATAAGAGCTTAAGAAATACTAGATAAGAGATGATTTTATGCAAAATGCTCGTATATTAGTAGATATTTTAAAAGAAAAGAAATATACTATTTCCTTTGCTGAATCAGCAACAGGGGGACTTTTAGCATCATCTATAGTAGATATTCCTGATGCTTCATGGGTTTTAGCTGAATCCTTAGTTACATATTCTAATGAAGCTAAGATGAAATATTTAGATGTTAAAAAAGAGACTATTGATAAATATAATGTTGTTTCAATAGAAGTAGTAAAAGAGATGGCAATAGGTCTTCATAAATTAACTAATTCTAATGTTTGTGTTTCTGTTTCTGGTGTTGCAGGTCCTAGTGGTGGGACTAAGGAAATACCTGTTGGTACTATTTGTATTGGATTTTATATTAATGGTTATGAATATCAAGTAAAAGAAGTATTTAGTGGCACTAGAAATGAAGTAAGAATTAAAACAAAGGATTATATTTTTAAGACTTTAATTGATTTATTAGGAGAGAATAATGGCAAGAGATTTTAAAGTTATAATTGCTGAATTTATTACATTATTTTTAGCATTAGGCTTAATAATATTTTCAATGATTTATTTTAAAATGGATGAGATGTCATATAGATTTTCATGCTTCACAATCATTTTTTATGGAATTGTTGAATTAGGATTTATTGCAACACATCTTGCACTAAATAAGAATTATAAGCTTAAACAAATGATTACAGCCTTATTTTCATCATATCCAATCTATGGAATTTTATTATATTATTTAGAAAAATATTTAGCTAAATATAATGAATTAATTGTTATGTATTGGCTTTTATTCTTTATAGGAATTGCTGTTTTAACTACTATATTTTTACTTCTAAATAGATTCAAAAAAGAGAAGAAAATGTCATTACAAGACTATATGAAAAATGGCAAAAATAACTCTCAAATCAAGTGAAATAAAAGGAAAAATTAACGTTATAATATCCCTCGTTTGAGGGATATTATTTTTATAAAATAAAATCTATTTTGAAATAATAAAAACGTTTTAGCAAATAATTAAATTGTATAAAATATTTTATGCTACAAATTGACACATATTTGTGATAAAATAAAATATGTACTTTATTTTATAAAAGGAGATTAGGTTATGGCTGAATTTAATCATACAAAAATTGAAGCAAAATGGCAAAAATATTGGGAAGAGAATGAAACATTTAAGACAGATGTATGGGATTTTTCTAAACCTAAATTTTACGCTCTAGATATGTTCCCATATCCATCAGGACAGGGATTACATGTAGGACATCCAGAAGGATATACTGCAACAGATATTATTTCAAGAATGAAGAGAATGCAGGGATATAATGTATTACATCCAATGGGATATGATTCATTTGGCTTACCTGCTGAGCAATATGCAATTAACACAGGAAACCATCCTGGTAAATTTACAAATGATAATATTGATACATTTACAAGACAATTAAAGAGCTTAGGATTTTCTTTTGATTGGGATCGTTGTATTTCAACTTGTGATCCATCATATTACAAGTGGACACAATGGATTTTTGCACAGCTATATAAGGACGGCTTAGCAAAGCAAATTGATATGCCAGTAAACTGGTGTGAGGAATTAGGTACAGTACTTGCAAATGATGAGGTTATCGATGGTAAGTCTGAACGTGGTGGATTCCCAGTTGTAAGAAAGAATATGAAGCAATGGGTATTAGATATACCTGAATATGCTGAAAAGCTTCTTGATGGCTTAAATGAAATTGACTGGCCAGAATCAACAAAGGAAATGCAAAGAAACTGGATTGGTAAGTCAGTTGGTGCACATGTTATTTTCAAGGTTAAGGGTACAGATAAGACATTTACTGTATTCACAACTAGATGTGACACATTATTTGGTGCAACATACTGTGTATTATCTCCAGAGCATGAATTAATTAACATTATTACAACTGCTGACAAAAAGGCAGAGGTTGAAGCTTATAAGAAGGAATGTGCAAAGAAGAGCGACCTTGAGAGAACTGAATTAAACAAGGAGAAAACAGGCTGCTTCACAGGTGCATATGCAATTAACCCAGTTAATGGTAAAGAAATTCCAATTTGGATTTCTGATTATGTATTAGCATCTTATGGTACAGGAGCTATTATGGCAGTACCTGCACATGATGAAAGAGATTATGCTTTCGCAAAGAAGTTTGGTATTGATATCATCCAAGTATTAGAAGGCGGAGATATTACAAAGGAAGCTTATACAGAAGATGGTAAGCATATTAATTCTGGCTTCTTAGATGGTATGGATAAAGAAACAGCTATTAACACTATGTTTAAGTGGTTAAAGGATAATGGTTGTGGTGAACGTAAGGTTACTTATAGAATCCGTGAATGGATTTTTGCACGTCAAAGATATTGGGGTGAACCTATCCCTGTAGTTCATTACAAGGATCATGATGAATTATTAAGTGATAATGAATTACCACTTGAGTTACCTGAATTAACTGATTATAAACCAAAGGTTAATGGTACATCTCCACTTAATAACGCAGTAGATTGGGTAAAATATAAGAATCCAGTAACTGGTGAAGAAGGTATGCGTGAGACTAACACAATGCCAGGTTCAGCAGCATCAAGCTGGTATTTCATGAGATATATTGATCCAAAGAATGATAAAGAATTTGCAAATAAAGAATTATTAAAGCACTGGTTACCTGTAGATTTATACTTAGGTGGACCTGAGCATGCAGTAGGACACTTACTATATTCACGTTTCTGGACTCAATTCTTACATGATAAGGGATATGTTCCTGTTAAAGAACCATTTAAGAAATTGGTTCACCAAGGTATGATTTTAGGTTCTAATGGTGAAAAGATGTCTAAGAGCCGTGGTAATGTTGTTAACCCTGATGATGTTGTTAAGCAATATGGTGCTGACTCACTTCGTTTATATGAAATGTTTATGGGACCACTTATTGCCGCAAAGCCTTGGAGTACAACTGGTCTTGAAGGTGCAAGAAAGTTCTTAGATAGAGTTTATCGTTTAGTTACTGACCCTCAGTATACATCAAAGATGGTTACTGATTATGATAAGGAATTAGAGAAGGTTTATAACCAAACTGTTAAGAAGGTAACAAATGATTATGAACAATTATCATTCAATACAGCAATTGCTCAAATGATGGTATTTGTAAATGAATGCTATAAGGCTGAGCATATTTATAAGGGATTCATTGAAGGATTAGTATTATTACTATCTCCAATTACTCCACATATTTGTGAAGAAATGTGGGAAATCCTAGGCCATAATAATACATTAGCATTTGAAGCATGGCCTAAATTTGATGATTCATTAATTGCTGAAGATGCAGTTACATATGCTGTAATGGTAAATGGTAAGCTTCGTGCAACAATTGACCTACCAGTTGATGTAACAAAGGATGATGCTATTAATCAAGCTAAGTCTTTAGATAAGATTAAGAGCTTTATTGATGGTCATGACATTATTAAAGAAATCTTTGTTCCTAAAAAGATTGTTAATATTGTTATAAAGTAAAAATAAGTCGCAAGATTTTTCTTGCGACTATATATTATAAAAAAGATGGAATAGCGAGGATTACATATGGATATTCTAGAAATTAAAGATTTACATGCAAGAGTAGAAGAAAAAGAAATATTAAAAGGCGTAAACCTTACAATTAAAACTGGTGAAGTTCATGCGATTATGGGACCTAACGGTACTGGTAAGTCGACATTATCGTCAGTTATTATGGGTGTTGAAAAATATAAGGTTACTAAAGGAGATATTCTCTTAAATGGTAAGTCGATTCTAGATATGCCAGTTGATGAAAGAGCTAGACTAGGATTATTCTTAGCTTATCAAAATCCAATTGAAGTACCTGGTGTAACTAATTCTGACTTTGTACGTCAAGCAATGGCAGCAACATCAGGTAAGTCAGTTTCTTTATTTAAATTTATTAAAGAATATGACACTGCTTGTCAATCATTAAAAATGCCTTCAGACCTACCACATAGATATTTAAATGAAGGATTCTCTGGTGGTGAAAGAAAGAAGAATGAAATTCTTCAAATGAAAATGCTAAAGCCTAAGTTTGGAATCTTAGATGAAATTGACTCAGGTCTTGATGTTGATGCATTAAGAATTGTTGGTGAAAATGTATATGATCAAGTATCTGATACATTTGGATGCCTACTTATTACACATTATCAAAGATTACTAGATTATATCAAGCCAGATTTCGTTCATGTAATGATTAACGGTAAATTTGTAAAAACTGGTGGTACTGAGTTAATTGAAAAGATTGACCATGAAGGCTATGATTGGGTAAAAAGAGAATTAGGCATAGATATTGAAAATCAAGAAGAAAAGGCCCCTGAACTTCTTGGTGCTTGTGCCCACAGCATGAAGTAGGAATATTATATGTCATTAGAAATAAAAGATATAACTATTCTGGGGCAGAATAGTGATGGATACTATGAGGTAACAGATAGTAATGCCATTTATAAAGTATCAAGTGCAGCAAATATCTTCATTAAAGAAGGTATTTATGCATATATATTAGATGTTACAAATAATGAAACTATTAAAACTTATGTAAGTAAGAATTCAACATTAAAATATATTGTAATGGATTCTTCAAATACAAATAGAGAATTTAGCGTTTTAGGTGAATTATCATTTGTTGAAATCTCACTATCTTTAACTAATGAAAATTTATTAGTAAATCTAGAAAGTGAAAATTCAATATTCAATGGTAAGACTTTATCAGTTGATAAGAATACAAATTCAGTATTTACTCAAAGAGTTAATCACTTAGCAAAAAGAAGTGAATCTAATATTTCAAATTATGGTGTTGCAATGGATAATGCAAACCTTATGTTTGATACAACAGGATTCATTGAAAGAGGTATGTCTAAAACAATATGTAAGCAGCTAGCTCATGGTGTTGTAATGGATGATACTTCAGTTGTTAAGTCAAAGCCTATTTTGTTGATAAATGAATATGATTGTCTTGCAAATCATGGTGCCGCAATTGGTAAAATGGATGATGAAACATTATTATATTTAATGAGCCGTGGTCTTTCAAGAAATGAAGCATTCTTATTAGTTTTAAAGGGAATTGTTAAACCATTCTTAGATGAGATTCCATCTGATGATTTAAAGGAAGAAACAGATAAGAAGTTTAATGAACTTGTCTATAAGGAGCAATAATATGGATGTATTAAAGCTAAGAAATGATTTTCCTGTATTAAGAAAAGATAAAAATCTAGCATATTTAGATAATGCTGCAATGGCATTAAAGCCAGATTGTGTTATTAATGCAGTAGATAACTATTATAGAAATTATGGCGTTAATGTACATAGAGGTGTATATCAATTGTCATTTGAAGCAACAGATATGTATGAAGAAGCAAGAAAGACAATTGCTGAATTCATTAATGCAAAGTTTGAAGAGGTTGTATTTACAAGAGGAGCTTCTCAATCATTAAATTTAGTTGCACAATCATATGGACTTAATAATATTAAAGAAGGTGATGAGGTTATAACAACTGAGTTAGAGCATCATTCTTCAAATATGCCTTGGTTTAATGTATGTAAGGTTAAGAATGCAACATTAAAATATGTACCCCTAGACAGTGAAGGAAGAATTACTGTAGAAAGCTTTAAGAAGGTATTAACTAAGAAAACAAAGGTTGTAGCTATTACTTATGTTTCTAATGTAATGGGATATGTTACACCTATAAGAGAAATAATTAAATTGGCACATGAGGTTGGTGCGGTTGTATCACTTGATGGTGCACAGGCAGTACCTCATATGAATCTTGATGTTAAAGAGCTAGATTGTGATTTCTTATCATTTTCTGGTCATAAGTTATGTGGTCCAACAGGAATTGGTGTACTATATGGCAAAAAGGAATTATTAGATGCTATGGAACCAATTGAATTTGGTGGTGATATGGCAGATACAGTTACTACTACATCTCAAACATATAAGGCAACTCCTTATAAGTTTGAAGCTGGTACTCCAATTATTGCAGGTGCAATTGGACTTGCAGAAGCATGCAAATATTTAAAGAGTATTGGATTAGATAATATTGCTAAATATGAAAAGGATCTCAGAGATAAGGCAGTAGCTGAATTAAAGAAGATTGATGGCATTAAGATTTATAATCCTAATGCTGAAACTGGTATAATTTCATTTAATATTGATGGAGTTCATCCACATGATGCAGCATCAGTTTTTGATGAATACAAGGTATGTATTCGTGCTGGACATCATTGTGCTCAATTAATTACCGCATGGTTAAAAACTATAGGTACTGTTAGAGCATCATTCTATTTTTACAATACTGAAGAAGATATTAAGAAATTTATTGATGGCGTTCGTGCTGCAAAGGATTTCTTCGGACAGTTCTAATTAAAAGGAGGCAATTATATGCCAATGGACTTAAAATCTCTATATAGAGCCGTAATTATGGATAACTATAAAAATCCTAAGAATAAGGGATTAACAAAGGGAGATAAATATGAATTCGTTCATTTAAATAACCCAAGCTGTGGTGATGAAATGAATGTTGAAGTTTTAGTTGAGGACGGAGTTATAAAAGATATTCATCATGATGGACATGGATGTTCTATTTCAATGTCTAGTGCATCAGTAATGAGTGAAACTTTAAAGGGAAAAAGCATAAGTGATGCTAAAAGAATCATTCTAGATTTTTATGAGCTAGTACTTGGCAAATTACCTGAAGACGAAGAAGAATTAGGTGAAGCTATTGCATATCAGGGAGTAAAGGATTTCCCTGCAAGAATTAAATGTGCAACACTATCATGGAAGGCAATTGAACAAGCATTAAGTGAGGTGGAAAAGAAAAATGGCAGAAACTAAAGATGAAAGAGAACTTGCTTTAGAAAACGATAATAAGGAATTAGATTCAATCGTTGGCGATTATAAGTATGGTTTTACAACTAAGATTGATAATGTCTTAACAAGTGGTAAAGGATTATCAAGGGATGTTGTAGAATTCATATCTAAAGCTAAAAATGAACCTGATTGGATGAGAGAATTTAGATTAAAAAGCTATGATGCTTTCTTAAAACTAGAAAATCCAAAGTGGGGTCCAGATTTATCTGGAATTGATTTCCAAGAATATACTTATTATATTAAATCATCTAATAAGGCTGAACAAAGCTGGGATGAGGTTCCTGAAGCAATTAGAGATACTTTTGATAGATTAGGTATACCTGAGGCAGAAAGAAAATATCTTGCAGGTACATCTACACAATTTGAATCAGAGGTTGTATATCATAATAATTTAAAAGAATTAGAGGATCAGGGGGTAATATTTTGTGATACTGATACTGCAGTAAGAAAATACCCTGAATTAGTTAAGAAATATATTGGTACATTAGTACCACCAACAGATAACAAATATGCAGCATTAAATAGTGCTGTTTGGAGTGGTGGTTCATTTATTTATGTACCAAAGGGAGTTAAGCTAGAAAAGCCTGTACAATCATATTTCAGAATTAATACTGAAAGAATGGGACAATTCGAAAGAACATTAATTATAGTTGAAGATGAGGCATCTATTCATTATGTTGAAGGATGTACAGCTCCACTTTATTCTAAGGATTCACTTCATGCCGCAGTAGTTGAAATATTTGTTGGTAAGCATGGGCATTGTCGTTATTCTACAGTTCAAAACTGGAGTAATAATATTGTTAACCTAGTTACAAAGCGTACTTTAGTAGATGATTATGGTCATATGGAATGGATTGATGGTAATGTTGGTTCAGGTCTTAATATGAAATACCCATCTTGTATCCTAAAGGGGGACCATGCAAAGGGGACAACAATTTCTGTTGCATTCGCATCAGAAGGACAGCTACAGGATGCTGGTGCTAAGATGATTCATTTAGGACCAAATACTACATCAACTATTATTTCTAAATCTATTTGTAGAGCTGGTGGTAAGGTTAATTACCGTGGTGAGGTTTCTTGTGGAGCTAAGGCTTTAGGTGCAAGAAGTCACGTTGAGTGTGATACATTAATCCTAGATGATATTTCAACAAGTGATACAATACCACTAAATGTTGGTAAGAATGGTCAAATGTATATTGAGCATGAGGCAACAGTATCAAAAATTAATGAAGAGCAATTATTCTATTTAATGAGTCGTGGTTTAACTGAAGCTCAGGCAACCGAAATGATTGTAATGGGATTTATTGAGCCATTCTCAAGAGAATTACCTATGGAATATGCAGTAGAATTAAATAGATTAATTAAACTTGAAATGACAAATTCAATAGGCTAAAATAAAGGCAGGGATAACCCTGCCTTATTTATTTAAAGGAGATTTAATTATGCTTATTACATCAAAAGATAATCCTAAAATTAAAGAATTAATGAAGCTTGATAAAGCACGTGAAAGACGTATTAGTAAAACTTTTATAGTTGAGGGTGCTCATTTAGTTAAAGAGGCTTTTAGTAAGGGCTTAGTAATTGAGGCTTTTTCTTTAGAAGAAAAGGATGGATATACACAACTTACAGAAGCAGTAATGAAAAAAATTTGTCATACTGATACTGTTGTTACAGAGATTGCGTTATGCAAGATGATTGAATCTAATAAGCTAGAGGATAGAATTCTAATATTAGATAAGGTACAAGACCCAGGTAATATGGGAAGCCTAATGAGAAGTGCGGTTGCATTTGGATTTAAAACTATTGTATTAGGATTAGGTAGTGTTGATATTTATAATGATAAAGTAATAAGATCAAGCCAGGGTGCAATATTTAAATTAAATTTTAGAGAAGAGGATTTAACTAAATTTATTCCAACCCTAAATGATTATAAGGTTTATGGAACAAATGTTAGAAATGGTATTCCTTTAGAGGATGCAGCATTTGATAAAAAGGTTGCATTAGTATTAGGTAACGAAGGAAATGGTATTTCAGAGGAAGTATTTAATGTAATACCTAAAAACATATACATACCTCTTGAAAATACTGAATCCTTAAACGTTTCTGTTGCAGGATCTATAATAATGTATGAAATGTCAAAAAATGCTTAAAAAGCTAAATTAAGGGGGTAGTTTCATGGATGAAGCTAAAAGAAGTCATGTAATAGTAAGAACTAGTATTATAGGTATACTTGGCAATATATTATTAGTATTATTTAAAGGAATAGTAGGATTCCTTGCTAATTCAGTTTCCATTATTATGGATGCAATAAATAATCTAACAGATGCATTGTCTAGTGTTATTACTATAATAGGTACTAAGCTTTCTAATAAAAAAGCAGATAAGAAGCATCCATATGGATATGGAAGAATAGAATATATTACATCAACTCTTATTGCAGCATTAATTTTATTTGCTGGTGGAATGGCTGTATACGAATCAATTAATTCAATAATTGATTATTATACTAATGGTACAATGCCAGATTATCAAATATATTCAATAATTATTATTTCAGCAGCTATTGTAGCAAAAATAGTATTAGGATTATATTTTAGATATCAAGCTAAGAAGGTTGATTCAGATAATCTAAATTCATCAGGACTTGATGCGTTATTTGATTCAGTATTATCGTTTGGTACTTTAATTTCTTTAATATTTGCAATGACCCTAAATTTTTATATTGAAGGTTATGTTGGTATATTAATTGGTTTATTTATTATTAAATCTGGTATTGAATTAATAAAAGAATCATTATCATCAATGATAGGTAATAGATTTGAACGTGATTATGTTTTAGCAATTAAAAAGGATATTAAGGAAATAAGTGGTGTTTCTGGAGTATATGATTTAATATTAAATAGCTATGGACATAATAAGAATATCGCATCAGTTCATGTTGCAGTAGACGAGAACATGACAACAAAGGATATTCAAAAAATAGAACATAAGATTGCAAGCCTAATGATGGATAAATATAATACTATAATGACTGTTGGAGTATATGCAATAAATTCACATGATGAAGATATTATTAAGTTAAATGAATGTATAACAGATATTATTAAGGATTATAAAAATATATTACAATTTCATGGTCTATATTTAGATAAAGAAACTAATTTTTGTAATTTTGATTTAGTTATATCTTTTGATGAAGAGGATGTATCTAATTTAATAAAAGAAGTAAAAGAAAAACTAAATAAGATATATCCTAATATTAATTTCAATATTAATTTTGATCAGGATTTTAGCTTATCATAAAAAAATGGTGATTTCTCACCATTTTATTTTTCTTCTTTATTTTCTTCATCAGATTCTTCATATGTATAAAGTGGGAATGCTTTATCACCAAGCTCTTCAGGTTTATACATTTTAGAAGTATACATAATTCCATCTAAGTGGTCGTATTCATGCTGGAATACAATCGCAGGATATCCTAATAAAGTCATTGTCTTTTTAGTTACACGTCTTGTTGCGTAATTATAGATAAAGCCTTCAACTTTAATTTTAACGTGTCTTGGAGTTACAAGCCCTGTTGTATCTCTTTCAACACTCAAACATCCTTCTCCATCAGGTAGATATGTCATTTCCTTTGATGCAGCAATAATCTTAGGGTTAATCCAGTTATAGATATATTGTGTTTGATTTTCATCTAGGAAATCAGTACATGACATTGCAAACATTCTTTTTAAAACATCAACCTGTGGTGCTGCAATACCAACACCTGGACGAATGTTATATTGTTTAGTTAATTCATCATTACCTGAAACTAGCATATATTCAGCAAGGCTTCTAATGCATTCCTCATCCTCTGGAGATAATGGGATCTTTACTGGAGCACATTTAGTTTCTAAGTCTTTGTTACCTTCTTTAATAATATCTTTTGAAAAATACATATTTATCACCGGAAATCATTATAGCATATAGTGTTTATTTTTTCTATAATTTTATAGTATAATTACTTTGGTGATAGAATGACAGAGTTTGATATGGCAGAGCTTTATATTAATGATTTAAAAGAAGATTTAAGATATAAAAGATTATTAGAATTAAATGAAATAATAAAGAAGAAATATGGATTATTAATAGTAGGATTAAGAACTAATGAGGCTTATTATAATGAAGCAAAGGAAAAGGGATATCCAGATAATGTTATTAATGATTTAAAAAAGAAATATCAAGAATCTAAGATTAATTTACAAACTAAGGAAGAGGTTATTGAATATAAAAAATTAGAATCAGAAATTAATGAAAAGATTAATACTGATTTTAATGATATTAAGTCTTCAATATCTAATAAATTTAAATTAACAAATGTTATAAAATTCTAAAGAGTTTTAGCTGGTATTAATATATCAAATTAGATCTTAATAATTATATTAGACAAGCCTATTTAATTAGGCTTGTTTTTCTTTAAAAAAAGTGAAAAAATATTAGTTATATGTTTTAGACTAATAACCAATAAATTCTTATTTAATAAAATAAGAAATAATAATTATTTAAAAAATTAATAAAATAAGTAAAAATTAAGACGTATATCAAAGATATACGTCTTTTTATCAATATTATGAAAAATATAATAATAAACTATTTTATCTCTTTTCAAAAACTAGATGACGTGATATAATAATGCTGAAAATATAGATATCTTGACTTTACTACGTAAAAAAGATATTATATTTGTATTTGAGAGGGATAATTATGGAAAAGAAGGTAATCTATTATCAGGATGAGCTCAATGATGAGTTTTCTCCAACTAAAATTACTGCAAAAGTAATAGATGAAAACTATAAGTACATAAGACGTGGCCCTTTTAAATTTTTGACTCACATATTCTGGTATAGAATAGTAGCCAATCCTTTAGCAAAAATTTATTTGCATAAAAAATTTCATCACAAGATTGTTAATAAGAATGTTTTAAAGCAATCAAGACATGAGGCATATTTCATTTATGGAAATCATACTCAGGATGTTGCGGATGCACTAATACCTACTATGGTAAATAATCCTAAGGATACATATGTTATTGTACATCCTAATAATGTATCAATGCCTTATTTAGGTAGAGTTACTCCATCTATGGGAGCAATGCCACTACCTGATACTATGGGTGCTTCTAAAAACTTTGTTAAAGCAATCAAAAAAAGAGTTGAACAAAAGCATGTAATAATGATTTATCCTGAGGCTCATATATGGCCATATTATACTGGCATTAGAAATTTTAAGGATCAATCATTCCGTTACCCAGTTGAATACAACAAGAAGGTATATTGCTTTACTAATGTTTATAATTTAGTTAAAGGTAAAATTAGAATTACAACTTATGTAGATGGACCTTTTATTCCGGATTTAAGCTTATCTAAAACAGAAAGAAGAATTAAGCTTAGGGATGAGGTTTATAATAAAATGAAGGAAAGATCTAAGTTAAGTGATTATTCACTTTACGAATATGTTAAAAAGGAGGCAAATTAATTTCATATGAAGCACGTATTATTCTGTGGTAATACTAAAGTATTTGATGGAATGCTTACTGGTATGTTATCAATCTTCAAAAGAAGTGAAAATGAAGAGCCAATTACATTCTATATCTATACTGCAGATTGTACTTATTTAAAACCACAGTATACTCCACTTACAGAAGAAATGAGAGCTTTCTTTGAAAAGGTGGCACAAAAATATAACAAAGACAATAAAGTCGTAATGATTGATGTTACAGACTTATACAATAAAGAATTTAAGGGATGTCCTAACGAGCATTGTTATGCATCTCCATATACATTATTAAGATTACTTGCTGATCTTGTACCAGGAATGCCTGATAAATTATTATATCTAGACTGCGATATTATGTTCAATAAAGATATTAATGAAATATGGAATATCGATGTTACAAATTATGAATACGCAGCTGCCCGTGACCAATATGGCAAAGTATTATGTTACCCTAATTATATTAATGCAGGGGTATTGTTATTTAACCTAAAGCACATGAAGGAAACAGGCATATTAGATAAAGCAAGAAAAAAATTAAGACAGAAGCATTTACCATTTGCTGACCAATCAGCATTAATTAGATCAACTTCTAAGCGTAAGATGCTTCCTCAAAAGTTTAATTGTCAAGCTGTATTAAATAAGAAAACAGTTATTAGACATTTTGCTAAAAGATTGTACTTAACTCCATATCCACATACTGCAAATATTAAGCAGTGGCATGTTGCGGATGTACATAATAAGCTTAAATATCATCAGTTTGATGATATCCTAAATGAATACTTAGCATTAAAGCATTCATTTGAGGAAGGAGAAAAACATGAGTAATAATAAGGTTGTACCCATTTTCTTTGCATGTGATGATAACTTCGTTAAGTTTACATATGTAACAATGAAATCAATAATGGAAAATGCTAGTAAGGATTATGAATATCATTTGTATATTCTAAATACTGGTATTACATATGAAAAAATGGAAGTAGGATATAAGGTTTTAGAACCATATTCTAATGCTAGATTACAGTTTATTGACTGTACATCTTATATTAAAAAGATTGCAGATAGAATTCCTTTAAGAGATTACTATTCAAATGCAACATATTATCGTTTATTCATCGCAGATATGTTTAATGAATATGATAAGGTAATATATATTGATTCTGATACAGTAGTATTAGGAGATATTTCAAAATTATATAATACAGAGCTTGGAGATAACCTAGTTGGTGCATGTCATGAACAGGCTATGATCCAAAATAAGATTTTTGGTGATTATGTAGAAACTAACCTAGGTCTAGATAGAAATAATTTCTTTAACGCAGGTTTATTATTAATTAACCTTGAAGCTTTTAGAACTGAATGCTTACTAGATCAATTTACCGATATTGTTTCTTTATATGAATGTAAGGTAACTCAGGATGAGGATTACTTAAACATTTTATGTGAAGGAAGAATTAGATGGATTGATGACTCTTGGAATACTGAGGTTTATGGTGAAATCAAATATAAAGATTCAGAAATTAATATGATTCATTATATTATGTGGAGTAAGCCTTGGCATTTCTATGATGTTAGATTAGAATCTTACTTCTGGAA
Organism: Acholeplasmatales bacterium; assembly: GCA_016288855.1. Lineage (GTDB taxonomy): Bacteria > Bacillota_I > Bacilli_A > Acholeplasmatales > Anaeroplasmataceae > Anaeroplasma. Next base: position 1,137 of record JAEELJ010000059.1, on the reverse strand, counting down.
ATATTGTAAGATGACTCCATATTTCCAAGATATAAGAAAGATTTTAGATGATTATACTGATGATCAAAGAAAGCGTGATTTAGCTTCAGGTGAACGCCTAGCTGAGCTTGCAATAAAAGAAACTAATAAAGATGTTAAGTGGGTTGATGTTAAATCTAGAAGAAAGAGCGTTGACCGCTTAGAAATATTAGCTAAAATCCGTGAATATGAAGCAGAAGGAAAGTTCGATGTTGATGTTGAACAAGACCCACCTACTCGTCCATTAAAGCCAGGTGAGGTTGACTATACTAAGAAGAAATTCAAAAGTAAGGTTAAAACGCGTGCTGCATATTGGATTGCAAGACGTTACCTAAATTCTATTAACCGTAAGAAGAAAATGATTGTTAAGGATATTATTGGTACAGAGAATTTAGCTAATCTAGAGAGTGGTGCCATCCTAACATGTAATCATTTTAACGCATTTGATTCTTTCGCAATTCAAATGGCTTATGAAGCATCATGTGATATGAGAAAGAAGAAGTTCTATAGAGTTATAAGAGAAGGTAATTATACATCATTTCCAGGATTCTTTGGATTTTTGATGAGAAATTGCTATACATTACCACTTGCATCTAATCCAAAGGTTTTAAAGGAATTTGTAAAATCTACAAATGAAATATTACAACGTGGTGATTTAGTTTTAGTATATCCAGAACAGTCAATGTGGTGGAACTATAGAAAGCCAAAGCCTTTAAAGAAGGGTGCTTTCCAATTCGCAGTTAATAATAATGTTCCTGTTGTTCCATGCTTTATTACAATGGAGGATAGTGATATTATAGGTCCTGATGGATTTAAGATTCAGGAATATACAATTCATATTATGAAACCTATATATCCAGATCCATTAAAGTCTAAGCAAGAAAATATTGAGAATATGATGGAAAAGAATTATATGATGTGGAAGCGTCAATATGAAGCATCATATGGTAGAAAGCTTGAATATATTAACGCAAGATAAAGAACAAAGGTTGATAAATCAACCTCAAGGAGCTTATTGCTCCTTTTTTTAACGCCTCAAATAATTTGAAGTCGTTTTGGTGTGCTCACACCTCTACGTATTAGATTTGAAATTACTTCCATATCACATACGCTACTTTT